>NZ_JAXOFT010000030.1:0-22020 GCF_036409385.1 Thermomonas sp. LB-4
CGTAACCCCCATCTTCCAGAGATGCCCCGGATGAACAACCTACTGAGAGATCACAGCTAGCAGGTCGTTGTGGTCATCAGTGTCGATCACCGGGACGCGCAGCACCTCGCGTCGGCCGTCGCTGGCATTGCACTCAAGGGGCACGCCGTTACGCAGCCAGTCGTAGAGCTCTCGGTTGCCGTCAACCAGGGACTGGTGCCCATAGCCGGCGATCTTCATCACCACAGCGTCTACATCGGATGCCGGGAGTTGGGGATTGAGGCGGATGGTGGCTTCGCGGAGCCGCGGCGCCAGCACCACGTCTGACCAGCGATCGCGCACGCCCATCTCGCCACCTGGCGCAACTGCCTCGCCCTCGGCGATGGCCCAGCCCGTGTTGGCCAGCCACTCCAGGCAAGCGTCTTCGAGGTGATGTTCCTTCATTACCTTGCGCAGTCCCGATGTCCCCCAGGGCAGTATGCCGCCGAATGGCTCACGGAATTGGGGGTCGTGGAGCGCGAGCCCGTCGATGGCACCGTCGTGCAGGTGTGCCAGATTCCAGTGTTGGGGTCGCTTTCGCGGGTCTGGCTGTTGCTGTGACACATGTAACTGTCACAGAACCTGTCACAAGCCATTCCGGCGGGTTCCGGGGATGACCAGTGGCGATCCTTCAGAAGTGGCCTGCAAGTTGGCTGTGACAGTCGAACTGGCACAAAAAAGCCCGCTTTCGAGGCGGGCTTTAGTCATCTAACGCATTGATTTTTAGGGAAACTCTGGTGGCTATGGGTGGACTCGAACCACCGACCCCAGCATTATGAGTGCTGTGCTCTAACCGGCTGAGCTACATAGCCAGATTTCCCAAATTGTTTGCGTTGACCCCGACATTATGAGTCTCGCGCTCTAACCGTCTGAGCTACATAGCCAACGCGAACCCGGAATTATTCCGGGTTTGCCGACTGTCGTCAATTGGCGCAGCGGGCGGTTGCGGCTTCACGGCCCGGCTGGCAGAGTCGGGGACAGTGGATTTCTGGAGTCCGCATCGTGATCGATCCGGACGGGTTTCGGCCCAACGTGGGCATCGTGCTGATGCACGAGGACGGGCGGGTGTTCTGGGCGCGACGCGTGCGCCGGGACGGCTGGCAGTTCCCGCAGGGCGGGATCAACAGCGACGAGACCCCGCTGGAGGCGATGTACCGCGAGCTGCAGGAAGAAACCGGGCTGCTGCCGCGGCACGTCGAAGTGCTGGGCGCCACCCCCGGCTGGCTGCGCTACCGGCTGCCGCCGCACGCCATCCGCCATCGCGACCGGCTGGTCTGCATCGGCCAGAAGCAGGTCTGGTTCCTGCTGCGGTTCAATGGCAGCGATGCCGACCTGCGGCTGGACCTGACCGAAAGCCCTGAATTCGACGGCTGGCGCTGGGTGCACTTCTGGTACCCGCTGGAGCACGTGGTGACCTTCAAGCGCACCGTCTATACCCGCGCCCTGAGCCACCTGGCACCGATGGCCCGCGACGTGGCCGGCCAGGACGCGATTCCCGAGCTTGCCGTGGCCACCACGCCCTTGCGCTCCGGCCACGGCCCCCGTCGCTGAGGCCGTCTGCCCGCACGACGCCCGCTTAGCTGAACGCGCGGCGACCGCTTGTCGGCGCATTGTTGCATCGCAACAATTCCTGCCGTATGTTGCACCGCACAAACCGGAGATTCCCCCATCCGGTGCAACGGCAACGCCAGGAGACCACCCATGTACCAGTTCAACGACCAGTTCAACAAGGCCACCAGCCAGTTCGCCGAAGCCGCCGCCAGCATCAACCGCCTGGCCCTCGAGAACGCGGAGAAGGCGTTCGGCCTGCAGCTGGCCGCGATGGGCGAGAACCTCAATGCCACCTTCGCCTTCGCCGGCGAGCTGATCGACGTGCGCGACGCCGAAGACCTCAAGGCCGTGTGGCCGAAGGGCATCCAGGTGGCCCGCGCCAACGCCGAGCGCAGCTTCGGCGCCGCGCAGGAAGCCTTCGCCGGCACCCTGAAGACCAACGAGGCCATCGGCACCCTGGCCAAGAGCCAGTTCGAGCAGGCTGGCGCGCAGGTCAAGGCCGAAGTCGAGAAGGCCACCAAGGCCGCCTCGAAGTCCGCCAAGTAATCCCTCCCCCAGGGACTGGCGCAGGATCCGCTCCCCCTTCGGATCCTGCGTCCGATCGCCCGGTGGCCGTTTCGGCCGCCGGGTTTTTTTGTCTGCGTCCGGCGCCCCGGCTCAGCGCGGCTCCTGGCGCAGCATCGAACCGAAGCTCAGGTACCACGAATCGGCGCCGCTGCTGTTGCGGCCGAATCCCAGGAACACTGGCCCCAGAGGGGTGTCCAGGCCGCCGAACAGGCTGCCCGCAACCACCGCGCTGCCACGCCCGAACGCACTGCGGGCATTCCACACGTTGCCTGCCTCGACGCTGGCGCCCACGTAGAGCGGCAGCGAGAACAACCGGCTGGTATCGCCGGTGCGGCGATAGAACACCGCCCGCGCCAGTGCCGCCTGGCTGCCGACCAGCGAACGCTCCGCATAACCGGACAGGTTCAGGAATCCGCCAAGGAAGGTCTGCGAACGCAGGCCGCCGGCATCGTCCTCCAGCGCGCTGGCCAGCCGCGTGCCGAGCAGGAGGTGATAGCGCTTCCACGCCACCGCCCAGTCCAGCGAAGCCCGCGCCACCTCGCCATCGGCACTAGTGCCAGCCCAGGGATGCAGGGACAGCAGTTCGAGATCGACGCGGCCACCGCGGGTGGGGAAATCGACGCTGTCCAGGGTGTCCCAGGTCGCGCCGGCGCGCAGTCCGGCGAAGCTCTCCGATCCCGCCCGCACCAGCCCGGCGCCACCCACGTCCAGGCGCGCGCTGTCGCGGCCGCCGACCAGCGCCAGCTCCATCCGCCAGGCGGGCTGCGGCGAGTAGCCCAGACCGAAGTCGAACTCCCGCCGCAGCAGCCGGTACTCGGCCAGCTGGTTGCCCTGCTGCCACAGCGGCAGCGATTCGCTGCGCACTTCCAGCGCCGGTCGCAGGTAGAACGCCCCGCGCGCGCCGAATGGCTGGTAGATCTCGCTGCGCAGGCCGGTGATGCGCCCCAGCTGGATCAGGTTGCGCCACTTGCCGCCGATCCGGTTGACGTCGTTGAACACCAGCTCGGCCGACAGCAGGTAGTCGCTGCGGCCGTTGAAGTCGTCGTCCAGCTGCAACCCCACCCGGCCTGAGGCGTCCCACGGCTTCTGCCTTGGCTGCACCACCAGGCCGGCCCGGCCATCGCGCTCCAGCAGCCGGTAGTCGATGGTCTGGAAGCGCTCGTCGCCGTAGGCGGCGCCGATTGCCCGCTCGACCGCGGACACTTCGAAGGGGCGGCCCACCAGCGGCGCGGTAGCCCAGGCCACCCGGCGGGTGGCCGAGGGGGTCTGACCCGGCTCCACGTCGAGGAAGGCAAGCAGCCCCGGATCGAACGCGCGGTGCCGCTGTCGCGCGCGCAGCGCGGCGTAGTCCGCAGCCGGCAGCGCCAGCGCGCGCAGCTTCGTCAGCTGCGCTTCCGCGGCGCGCTCGCCGATCGCCACCGCCGAGGCGGCGCGATGGAAGTCGGCCGCGGTGATGTCGCCCAGTTCCGGCTGCAGCAGCACGTCCTGATCCGCGAGCGTGGCCAGGCTGCGCGCGGTCTTCTCGCCCATCAGCGCGGTGATCACCTGATCCAGCACCACCGCCGGGTTGGTCAGCGCATCTTCCTTGAGCAGCTGCGAGCCCACGTCCACCACCACCATCGGCCGTGCGCCCATCGCGCGCACTTCCTCCACCGGCACGTTCTCGGCCATGCCGCCGTCGACCAGCAGCTGCTCGCCC
This sequence comes from Thermomonas sp. LB-4, assembly GCF_036409385.1. NCBI lineage: Bacteria > Pseudomonadati > Pseudomonadota > Gammaproteobacteria > Lysobacterales > Lysobacteraceae > Thermomonas > Thermomonas sp. LB-4. The sequence continues at coordinate 3,836 of NZ_JAXOFT010000030.1, forward strand.
ACCCTGACCGGCGCGAACGCCCCGGGCACCGACATGCTGGCGCGGATCGCCACCGCCAGGTCGCCGTCGGCGAACACCTTCTTCCTGCCGGTCACGATGTCGGCGGCCACCGCCCGGAAGCGGATGGGAAGATCGTCGAAGTCCTCCGCGCTCCAGGTCGACAGGGTCAGCCGGCGCAGCAGCAGCATCAGCTTCTGCCCCCGCACCAGGCCGGCGGGCACGCTCAGCCGGCCATCGCGATAGCCGATCTCCAGGTCCAGCAGGTGGCGGAAGTCCTCCTGCTTGCGCTCCATCGGCAGCTGCGCCCGCGGCGGACTGTCGACGAACATGTCGGCCCAGTCGATGGTGGTCAGCAGGCGCTCCAGTTCGGCGGCGTCATAGCCGGCCGCGTACAGCCCGCCGACGATCGCGCCCATGCTGGTACCCGCAATTGCGCAGACCGGAATGCGTTCGCGCTCCAGCACCTTCAGCACGCCCACATGGGCGGCCCCGCGCGCACCTCCGCCACCCAGCACCAGCCCCACGCAGGGCGCATCGGCGACCACCGGCGCGGCCTGCGCGTGCACGCCGCCCGCCACCCACAACCCCGCCAACAACACCAACTGGCGCCACCCGCGCGTCCGACCCATCGCCACTTCCGGTCCCCGGCCGTCCGGCCAATCCGCAACTCTAAGTCACCTTGCGGCGGCCATCATGACCCCTGACACATGAGTCGCATTTGCACTGGCATTTACTATACCGCCGGGTATATGATCCCGCACTCTTTTCGCCTGTTCCCCCGCAGCGCAACCTTGCCGCTGCTGGCGTAACCGCGTTGCCGACCTTCCCAGGAATTTCCCCATGACAGCCCAGTCTTCCCGTCGCCCGCCCCGTCCGGCTTTCCGCTGGGCCCTCATGCTGGTTGGCGTCGCCGTGGTGTTCGGCGGCGTGTTCCTGCTCAAGGCCTACTTCGCCAAGCAGACCAACAACTTCTTCGACAACATGCCGCAGCCCGCTGCCGCGGTGTCGTCCGCCGCGGCCAAACCGGTGCGCTGGAGCGAAGGCGGCGAGGCAGTGGGCACGCTGGTGGCGGTCAACGGCACCGATGTGACCACCGAGGCCGGCGGCGTGGTCCGCAGCATCCACTTCGAGGCCGGCCAGCCGGTCGCCGCCGGGGTGGTGCTGGTGCGGCTCAATACCGCCAATGAAGAGGCCACCCTGAAGGCGCTGGAAACCTCGGCCAAGCTCGCCGAGACACAGGCGCACCGGTGGCAGCAGCTGGGTCGCGACAAGCTGGTATCGCTGGACGAAGTGCAGCAGCGCACCGCCGCCGCCGCCGCCGCCCGCGCGCAGGTGGAAGCGCAGCGCGCACTGATTGCGCAGAAGACCGTCCGCGCGCCGTTCGCCGGCGTGCTGGGCATCCGCAAGGTCAACCTCGGCCAGTTCCTGGCACCCGGGGCGCCGGTGGTCAGCCTGCAGCAGCTGGACCCGATCTACCTCGACTTCAGCATGCCCGAGCAGATGATCGGCAAGCTGGTGGACGGCACCACCGTCCGCGTCAGCGTCGACGCCCTGCCCGGACAGACGTTCGAGGGCAAGGTCACCGCGCTGGAGCCGCAGGTGGACGCCAACACCCGCAACTTCCGCGCCCAGGCCACCCTGCGCAATCCCGACGGCGTGCTGCGCCCCGGCAGCTTCGCCAAGGTCGGCTTCGACCTCGGCAGCGAGCGCGAGGTGGTGGTGATCCCGCAGACCGCGGTCAGCTTCAATCCCTACGGCAACGCCGTGTTCGTGATCGGCAAGGTCAAGCGCAAGGCCGGCGAGACCGACATGCAGGGCAAGCCGCTGACCGGCGACAAGCTGGTGGTGACGCAGCGCTTCATCAAGACCGGCGCCACCCGCGGCGACCTGATCGCGGTCACCAGCGGCCTCAAGGCCGGCGAACAGGTGGTGACGTCCGGCCTGCTGAAGCTGCGCAACGGCGCCGAAGTGACGATCAACAACGACGTGCGTCCGGCCGCCGACGCGCGCCCGGACGTCGAGAACAGGTAAGGCGTCGGCCATGAGCGCGGAAGCGGGCCACCCCCTTCCGCACCGCATTTCCGCCGCCGCCCTGAATCAGGATTCCCCATGAAATTCACCGACATCTTCATCAGGAAGCCGGTGCTGGCGATGGTCGTCAGCCTGTTCATCCTGCTGTTCGGCCTGCGCGCCTTCAGCGAACTGAACGTGCGCAAGTACCCGGAAATGCGCAACGCGGTGGTCAACATCAGCACCACCTATTTCGGTGCCGACGCCGACCTGATCCAGGGCTTCATCACCACCCCGCTGGAACGCGAGATCGCCAGCGCCGAGGGCATCGACTACCTGTCGTCGACCAGCTCGGCCGGCGTCAGCACCATCCAGGCCTACATCCGGCTGGACAAGGACCCCAGCGAAGCGCTCACCCAGATCAGCGCCAAGGTCAACAAGATGCGCGGGCAGTTGCCGCCGCAGTCGGAAGACCCGGTGATCGACCTGCAGCAGGGCGAACAGATCGCGGCGATGTACGTGTCGTTCGCCAGCGAGACGCTGGACAACAACCAGATCACCGATTACCTGACCCGGGTGATCCAGCCCAAGCTGGTGACGGTGGACGGCGTGCAGCGCGCGGAGATCCTCGGCGCCGGCACCTTCGCCATGCGCATCTGGCTGAAGCCGGAAAAGATGGCCGCGCTGCAGGTCACCGCCAGCGACGTCACCAACGCGCTGCAGTCCAACAACGTGCTGGCGGCGGTGGGCTCCACCAAGGGCCAGATGGTCGCCATCGACATGACCGCGCGCACCGACCTGCGCAATGCCGACGAGTTCCGCAAGCTGATCGTGCGCGAGCAGGACGGCGCCATCGTGCGGCTGGCCGACATCGCCGACGTGGCACTGGGTTCGGAAAGCTACGGCACCTCCGTACGCATCAATGGCGAGTCCGCCACCTTCATGGGCATCTACGTGGCCCCGGACGCCAACTCGCTGGACGTCATCAAGGCGATGCGCAAGGTCTGGGACAACGAAATCGTGCCGCAGCTGCCGCAGGGCATGGAAGCGAACATCCCGTACGACAGCACCGAGGCGATCCAGGACGCCATCGACGAAGTGATTCGCACGTTGATCGAGGCGTTGATCATCGTGATCGTGGTGATCTACCTGTTCCTGGGTTCGCTGCGCAGCGTGTTGATCCCGGCGCTGACCATCCCGCTGTCGCTGATCGGCGGGCTGTTCCTGATGCTGCTGATGGGCTTCACCATCAACCTGCTGACGCTGCTGTCGATGGTGCTGGCGATCGGCATCGTGGTGGACGACGCGATCATCGTGCTGGAGAACATCCACCGACACATCGAGGAGGGCATGAGCCCGTTCGACGCCGCCATCCGCGGCGCGCGCGAACTGGCCTGGCCGGTGGTGGCGATGACCACCACCCTGATCGCGGTGTACCTGCCGATCGGTTTCCAGGGCGGCCTCACCGGCGTGCTGTTCACCGAATTCGCGTTCACCCTGGCCGGCGCAGTGCTGCTGTCGGGCGTGATCGCGCTGACGCTGACGCCGATGATGAGCTCCAAGATCCTGCGCCCGCACGACCCCGGCCAGGCCAAGCGCGGCTTCGAGGCCTGGCTGGACGCCCGGTTCGACAAACTCCACCACGCCTACCAGCGCAAGCTGCACGGCGCGCTGGAGACAAAATCGGTGATCGCCGCGTTCGGCCTGATCGTGCTGGTCAGCTGCGTGTTCCTGTACATGGGCGCGCCCAAGGAACCGGCCCCGGTGGAGGACGAGGGCTTCATCTTCTCGGTCGCCAGCGCCGACCCCATCGCCACGCTGGACTACGTGGAGCGCTACACCGAGGAAGTCACCAAGATCGCCAAGACCGTGCCCGAAGTGCAGGACTACTTCCTGTTCAACGGCGGCTTCGGCGGCGGTGGCGGCGCCAGCCCCAGCGCGATGGCCGGCTTCGTGCTGAAGCCTTGGAGCCAGCGCGACCGCTCCACCAACGCGGTGCTGCAGCAGGAGCTGCAGCCGAAGATGTCGCAGGTCACCGGCCTCAACATCTTCGCGCTGGTGCCGCCCTCGCTGCCCAGCGCAGGCGGCGGCGGCGGTGGCGGCGAGTTCGTGATCGGCGGCGTGGGCGAGCTCTCGCAGCTGTCGGAGCTCGCCGATGCGATCCTGCAGAAGGCGATGGCCAGCAAGCGCTTCATCTTCCTGGACAAGGACCTGAAGATCGACAAGCCGCGCATCGAGGTCAACATCGATCGCGACAAGGCAGCCACGCTGGGCATCGACATGCGCACGCTGGCGGCCGACATGTCGGCGATGCTGGCGGGTGGCTATTCCAACCTGTTCTCGATGCAGAACCGCGCCTACCGGGTGATCCCGCAGGTGCAGCGCAGCGACCGCTTGAACGCCTCGGCGCTGGAGAACTACTACACCCGCACCCGCGACGGCGACCTGATTCCGCTGTCCACCATCGTCACCCTCGAGGAAAGCGCGCAGCCGCAATCGCTCAAGCGCTTCCAGCAGCTCAACGCGGTGTCGATCACCTTCGCCCCCCGCCCCGGCGTGAGCAAGGGCGAGGCGCTGGCGATCCTGGACCAGGCGGCGAAGGAAGTGCTGCCGCAGGGCTACAGCGTGGACTACGCCGGCGAGTCGCGGCAGTTCAAGCAGGAGGGCTCGGCGATGCTGCTGACCCTGGCGCTGGCGCTGGTGGTGATCTTCCTGGTGCTGTCGGCCCAGTTCGAAAGCTTCCGCGATGCGCTGATCATGCTGCTGACGGTACCGATGGCGATCTGCGGCGCGCTGCTGGCGCTGAACGTGCTGGCACTGCTGTCGCAGGTGCTGCAGTTCGCCGGCATCGAAGCATTCCCCGGCATGAGCATCAACATCTACACGCAGGTGGGCCTGGTGACGCTGGTGGGCGTGATCTCCAAGCACGGCATCCTGATCGTGGAGTTCGCCAACAAGCTGCAGATCGAGCAGGGGTTGTCCAAGCGCGAAGCGATCGAGGAGGCCACGGGCATCCGCCTGCGCCCGGTGCTGATGACCACCGCCGCGCTGGTGTTCGCGATGGTCCCGCTGCTGCTGGCCAAGGGCCCGGGCGCCGCATCGCGCTTCTCGATGGGCGTGGTGATCGCCTCCGGCATGACCATCGGCACGCTGTTCACGCTGTTCGTGCTGCCGGCGTTCTACCTGTACTTGGCGCGCGACCATGTACACGATCCGCAGGCCGCAGGGGATGCGGACGCATTGCCGGAACCGCAGCACGGTTGACCGCATTGCGGATGATGCAAGACGAAAACGCCCGGGGAACCGGGCGTTTTTGTTTGGCGGTGACAACGGGCAGCTGCACCCGCCCCGGGTTCATTTCGCGAGGAACGGAATCCGCAAATGCCGTGCCATCGCCGCCGGACCCGCATCCGGTGCATATGGCAGCACGCCCCAGCACGACGCCGGCAGGCGTTCGCGCAGCATCGCCAGATTGTCTTCGACGCGCTCCATCGCCGGATCGACGTGCGAACCGATCCAGCCGGCAAGATGCAACCCATCGGCAGCAATCGCGTGCGCGCTGAGCAACGCATGGTTGAGGCAGCCCAGCCGCAGCCCGACGACAAGCACCACCGGCAGCCGCAGCGCGCGCACCAGGTCGGCCTGCATCAGCGATGCCGACAGCGGCGCGGCCCAACCGCCCACGCCCTCGACGACCACCGCATCACTGCGCGACGCCAGCCGCGCATGCGCATCGAGGAGTGGCGGCAAGGCTACCTCGACCCCGGCATCGCGCGCCGCCAGTTCCGGCGCCAGCGGATGTTCCAGCGCGAACGGATTGATGTCGGCATAGGCGATGCCGGCCTCGCCCGCCGCCTGCAAGGCCAGCGCATCCTCGTTCTGCCACGCGCCGTCGATGCGCTCGCAGCCGCTGGCCACCGGCTTCATGCCTACTGCGCGCAGGCCTTGGCCCCGCAATGCATGCAGCAACGCGCAACTGGTGAAGGTCTTGCCGATGCCGGTATCGGTGCCGGTGACGTAGATCGAAAACATCAGGCGATGCCTGCCGCGCATCGTGACCGCGCGCGGCGCATGGCCGCCTTGGCGATGAGCGGCGAGAACGACATCAGCGCATACACCATGCCGGGCGCACCGGCGAGCCACGGCGTGATGCGGCCCGGCAATCCCACCGCCACCGCGATGGACAGCAGCGCCACCAGCACGCTCCAGCCCCAGCTGGCGGCGTAGCCATACGTGCGCACCGTCTCTTCCGCGTCCAGCCGCAATGCTTGACGCCTGCGCCACGCATGCGCGTACAGCGCCAGCATGCTGCCGGCCAGCGTGGCGTAGGCCAATCCGTAGATGGAGAACATCGCCCGCAGGTCGCCCACGGAAGCCAACTGCACCGGCGTCGGGAACCAGCCGCCACTGATCCAGTAGAACAGCGCGCCGAACACGATCTTCAGCGGATACACATAGACCAGCACCAGGAACACCAGCAGCAGGCTCAGCCAGACATCGGCACCGTCATTCATGCCGTAACGCCGGCTCCAGCTCGCATGCGAATACCAGAAGAACGCGATCTGCGCGAACGATGCGGCGAACGCCGGAATGCCCTTGAGTGCCTCGATCAGGGCCGGGATGCTGTCCGGAATCGCATCCAGCGAAATCACCAGCAAGGTGACGGCGAAGGCAAAGGCGGCGTCCACGAAGGCTTCCAGCCGCGTCACCTGCTCGCCGCGCTCGAGGAAACCGTCGGGCATGCGCCGCAAGGAGGGGGGTTCGCTCATGCCGCCAGCATAGCGTGCGCGCTGCTAGACTCGGCGCATGAGTTTTTCCGCCACCACACTCACCGGCAGCAAGCCGGAACAATACGCGCAGCTGCTGGAACAGGCGCGCGCGCTGCTGCATGGCGAACGCGACCGCATCGCCAACGCCGCCAACCTGTCGGCCTTGGTCTACCACGCGCTGCCCGACCTCAACTGGGTCGGCTTCTATTTCTTCGACGGCACCGAGCTGGTGGTGGGCCCGTTCCAGGGCCTGCCGGCCTGCGTGCGCATCCCGCTCGACAAGGGCGTGTGCGGCGCGGCGGCGCGCACCCGCACCACCCAGCGCGTGGAGGACGTGAATGCGTTCCCCGGCCACATCGCCTGCGACTCGGCCAGCCGCTCGGAGCTGGTGGTGCCGCTGTACCGGGGCGACGCGCTGCTGGGCGTGTTCGACCTCGACAGTCCGCTTCCCGCCCGTTTCACCGTTGAAGACCAGCATGGCCTGGAAGCGATCGCCCGGGCGTTCCTGGAATCGCTTGGATGAACGTGAAGCTGCGCAACATCGGTCCCAAGTCCGCGGCGTGGCTGCGCCAGGTCGGGTTGCGCACGCGCGAGGATCTGGTCGAGGCGGGCACGGTGGGCGCCTTCATGAAGGTGCGCCGGGCCGGCTTCAAGCCCAGCCTCAACCTGCTGTACGCGCTGGAAGGCGCGCTGCAGGACTGCCACTGGCAGGACGTCCCCGATGCACGCCGCGTCGAACTGGTGCAGGCCGCGGAAGCCGCCATCGCCCAGCTGCCGCCGCCGCGCGGGCGCCCCGCCGCGGCACCGGTGACCACCACCCATCACGAAGAGGCGGCGGCGCCGGCCTTCGCGCTGTTCGACGACGACCGCCCCGGCGGCTCCGCCGATTGACCGCGGACAAGTGGCCGGCCGCAGCGGCAGGCTACAATGCGCGCGCTTGAGGTGACCTTGCGGAAAATTTCCGCGGGTTGAAACGGGAAGCCGGTGACGACGCGCGAACGCGCCTCCAGTCCGGCGCTGCCCCCGCAACGGTAAGCGCGACAACACCGGCATCGGCCACTGTGCACACGCATGGGAAGGCGCCGGACGGGAACATCCCGCAAGGGGTGCGCCACGCGCGAGCCCGGAGACCGGCCCCAGGCAGTCTGATGGCGATGCGGAGGGCGTCGCGCGGCCCCGCGCGTGCGCCTGCGTCCGCCTGTGTCCGTGGTTGTCCTCTGCGTTTGCCGTCGCCCACCATCCCAGGGCGCGCGGGCGTGCGCGCCGGAGAATCCACGAACATGAAGTTCCATCGCGATACCGTTTTCCGTCTCAGCCCGCTGGCGCTCGCACTGGCGCTGCCCGGCCTGGCATCGGCGCATGGCGACGATGCCACCGATCTCGACAAGGTCGTCGTCACCGCCACCCGCACCGCCAGCACCGCCGACGCCGCGCTGGCGGCGGTGGAGGTGATCGACCGCACGCAGATCGATGCCGGCAGCGCGCGCTCGCTGCCGGAGCTGCTGCGCGGCCGCGCCGGCATCACCCTGGTCAACCAGGGCGGGCTGGGCAAGCTGTCCACGCTGTTCCTGCGCGGCACCGAATCCGACCACACCCTGTTCCTGATCGACGGCGTGCGCGTGGGGTCGCCGACCTCCGGCCTGACCATGCTGCAGGACCTGCCGCTGGCGCAGATCGAGCGCATCGAGATCGTGCGCGGCCCGCGCTCCTCGCTGTACGGCGCCGACGCCATCGGCGGGGTGATCCAGATCTTCACCCGCCGCGGCGAGGCCGAAGGCGTGCGCGGCCGCGGCCGCATCGCCGCCGGCAGCCACGGCCTGCGCGAGGCCTCGGCCGGCGTCGACCTGCGCGGCAAGCGCGGCGGCGTGGGCGTGGACATCGCCCATCAGGAAACCGACGGCATCAACGCCTGCCGCGGCTTCTACGACCCGGCCACCTGGGCCGGCGCCGGCTGCTTCATCGTGCCGGGCACGCACCTGGACCGCGACGGCTACCGCAACAGCAGCGCCAGCCTGCGCGCCGACTTCGCCGCCGGCGATGCCTGGCAGTTCGATGCCCGCGCCACCCGCGCCGAAGGCCACAACGACTACGACGGCGACTACGTCGACAACTCCGACATCGTCCAGCAGACCGTCGGCGGCAGCGTGCGCTGGCGTCCGGCCAGCGACGTGCAGCTGAAACTCACCCTGGGCCGCAACAGCGACGATTCCGACAACCGCCTGGGCAGCGTCTTCAGCAACCGCTTCACCACCACCCGCGACAGCGCCAGCCTGCAGGCCGACCTGACCGTGGCGCAGGGCCAGCTGCTGAGCGCCGGCTTCGACTGGCTGCGCGACCGCGCCACCATCGTCGATCCGTGGTCGCCGTTCGCGGCCGCTCGCGGCAACCGCGCCGTGTTCGCCCAGTACCAGGGCGACTTCGGCGCCCATGACCTGCAGCTGTCGCTGCGCAGCGACCGCAACGACCAGTTCGGTGCCCACGCCACCGGCAGCATCGCCTGGGGCATGGACATCGCCCCGGGCTGGCGCCTCACCGCCAGCCACGGCACCGCGTTCAAGGCACCCAGCTTCAACGAGCTGTACTTCCCCGGCTACAGCAATCCGCTGCTGCGTCCCGAGGAATCCCGCAGCAGCGAGCTGTCGCTGCTGCGCAGCGGCGACGGCTGGCAGCTGCAGGCCAACGCCTACCGCACCCGCATCGACGACCTGATCGCCTGGGACGCCAGCATCGGCCGCCCCGGCAACGTCGAGCAGGCGCGCATCCGCGGCCTGGAGCTGACCGCCAGCGTGGCGCTGGGCGGATGGGACCTGCGCGGCCAGCTGGGTTGGCTGGATGCACGCAACGCCAGCGCCGGCTTCAACCACGACAAGCGCCTGGCCCGCCGCCCCACCCGCAGCGCGCGCCTCGACCTGGACCGTGAATTCGGCAACTGGGGCTTCGGCCTGTCCGGCATCGGCGAAGCCGCCCGCTGGGACGATGTCGGCAACAGCCTGCGGGTCGGCGGCTACGCCACCCTCGACGGCCGGGTGTCGTGGCGCTTCGCACGCGAGTGGACGCTGCAGGCCAACGTGGTGAACCTGTTCGACAAGCGCTATGAAACCAGCGCCTGGTACGCCCAGCCGGGCCGCGAGTACGCCCTGAGCCTGCGCTGGCAGCCCGAATGAGCTGAAGCACGCGGCGCCGCAGGGCGCAGGCGGAAATGCGGGGCCCGGCAGCGATGCCGGGCCTTTTCGTGCCGGCGGTAGGAATTTCCGCCACCGCGCCGGCGCCCCCCTTGCAAACCCGGCGGTACGCGCGCAGCATAGTGAGTAATTGATTACTCACCACTCGGAACCCCGATGAACCTGCGCCCCCGCCCCCTGCCCGCCGACGAGCGTCGCGCCGCCACGGTGGAAGCCGTGGTCGAACTGGCCGCCGAGCAGAACCCCGGCGACATCACCACCGCCGCCATCGCCCAGCGCATGGGCCTGACCCAGGGCGCGCTGTTCCGGCACTTCCCCAGCAAGGACGCGATCCTCGAGGCGGTGCTGGGTTGGGTAAGCGAGCGCCTGCTGGCGCAGCTGGACGCCGCGGCGGCTTCGGCCGCAAGCCCGCTGGCCGCGCTGGAGGCGATGTTCATGGCCCATGTCGGCTTCGTCGCCAGCCACCCTGGGGTGCCGCGGATGCTGTTCGGCGAGCTGCAGCGACCCGGCGACACCCTCCCCAAGCGCATGGCGCAGACCCTCACCCAGGGCTACGCGCAGCGCCTGCGTGGGCATCTGGCGGCAGGCATCGCCTGCCGGGAACTCGATCCGGGTCTGGATCTGGACGTCGCCGCCACCCTGTTCATCGGCACCGTGCAGGGGCTGGTGATGCAGTCGCTGATCGCCGGCGACGTGGCGCGCATCCACCGCGACGCGCCCGGCGTGTTCGCCATCTATCGCCGCGGCATCCGGAGCTGGCCATGAGCCTGCCTGCGATGTCCCGCCGCACCTTGCTGCTGGTCGCGGCCATCGTTCCGCTGGTGCTGCTGTTCGCCTATGTCGCGGTGCGCTCCGGGCCGCTGGCGCCAACGGAGGTCACCACGGTCGGCGTGGCCAAACGCAGCATCACGCCGGCGCTGTCCGGCATCGGCACCGTGCAGGCGCGCTACAGCTACAGGATCGGCCCCACCTACGCCGGCCGCCTGCAGCGGCTGGACGTGCATGTGGGCGATGCGGTCAAGGCCGGGCAGGTGCTGGGCGCGATGGCGCCGGTGGACCTGGATGACCGCATCGGCGCGCAGCAGGCCGCCATCGCCAGCGCACGGGCGGCGCTGCAGCAGGCGCAGGCGCGCCAGCGATATGCGCAGGCGCAGGCACAGCGCTACGCCCGGTTGGCCCAACAGCAGCTGGTCAGCGTGGAAAACGCTTCCGCGCGCCGGCAGGAACTGGACGTGGCCAATGCCGGCCTGGCCGCCGCGCGCGACGACATCCGCCGCCTGCAGGCGGAGCGCGATGCTGTGCAGGCGCAGCGCGGCAACCTGATGCTGGTGGCGCCGGTGGATGGCCTGGTGGTGGCGCGCAACGCCGACCCCGGCACGACGCTGGTGGCCGGACAGGCGGTGGTGGAAATCATCGATCCGTCCAGCCTGTGGATCGACGCCCGCTTCGACCAGATTGCCGCCGGCGGCCTGGCCGCCGGCCTGCCGGCCCAGATCACCCTGCGCTCCGGCCAGGACCACGCGTACGCCGGCCGCGTGCTGCGCATCGAGCCGGTTGCGGACACGGTGACCGAGGAAACGCGGGCCAAGCTCGTGTTCACCGGACTGCCCGATCCGCTGCCGCCGCTGGGCGAATTGGCGGAAGTCACCGTGCAGCTGCCGCGGGAAGCCGCCATGCCGGTCATTCCGAATGCCGCCATCCGCACCGTGGGCGGCCAGCGCGGCGCGTGGAAACTGGTCAACGGCGAGCTGGCGTTCGCGCCGCTGGCGCTGGGCCGCAGCGACCTGGACGGCAACGTGCAGGTGCGCAAGGGCCTGGCCGGCGGCGAACAGATCGTGCTCTACAGCGAGAAGGCACTGACCACCACCAGCCGCATCCACGTCGTGGAACGGATCAAGGGCACCGCGCCGTGATCAGCCTGGCCGGCCGCGACATCCTGCACGCCTGGGGCAAGTTCCTGTTCACCGGGATCGGGCTGGGCCTGCTGATCGGGGTCACCCTGACCATGGCCGGCGTGTACCGCGGCATGGTGGACGACGGCAAGGTGCTGCTGGACAACAGCGGCGCCGACCTGTGGGTGGTGCAGCGCGACACCCTGGGCCCGTATGCGGAGTCCTCCAGCCTGCCGGACGACCTGTGGCGCGACATCCACGCCCTGCCCGGGGTGGCGCAGGCCGCCAACGTCACCTACCTCACCATGCAGGTGCGGCAGGGCGAGCGCGACGTGCGCGCGATGGTGGTCGGCATCGCCGCCGGCGCGCCCGGCACGCCCGGCTGGCCGCCGCAGCTGGTGGCGGGCCGGCAGGTCACCCGCGGCCATTACGAGGCGGTGGCCGACGTCGCCAGCGGGTTCCGCCTCGGCGACACGCTGAGCATCCGCCGCCATCGCTACAGGGTGGTCGGGCTGACCCGGCGCATGGTGTCCTCCAGCGGCGACCCGATGGTGTTCATCCCGCTGAAGGACGCGCAGCAGGCGCAGTTCCTGAAGGACAACGACGCGATCCGGATGCAGCGCCGGCGCACCGCGGAGAACCCCGCCTTCAACCGCCCCGGCGTGCCCGGCCTGCTGGACGCGGTGAACGCCTCGCAGGCCAGCAACAGCGCGGTCAACGCGGTGCTGGTGCGGCTGGCGCCCGGCCATGCCGCCAGCGAGGTGGCCGAACCGATCCGGCGCTGGAAACGCCTGACCGTGTACGACCGCCCGCAGATGGAGGCGATCCTGGTGGGCAAGCTGATCGCCACCTCGGCACGCCAGATCGGCATGTTCCTGGTGATCCTGGCCGCGGTCAGCGCCGCGATCGTGGCGTTCATCATCTACACCCTGACCATGGACAAGATCCGCGAGATCGCCGTGCTCAAGCTGATCGGCACCCGCAACCGCACGATCGCCTGGATGATCCTGCAGCAGGCGCTGGTGCTGGGGGTGATCGGCTTCGTGGTGGGCAAGATCACCGCCACCTTCGCCGCGCCGCTGTTCCCCAAATACGTGCTGCTGGTGCCCGGCGATTCGGTGCTGGGCTTCTTCTCGGTGCTGCTGCTGTGCGTGGCCTCCAGCGTGGTCGCCATCCGCATGGCGCTGAAGGTCGATCCGGCCGAAGCGATCGGGGGCTGAGCATGGCCGCCACCGGCATCCGCATCGAAGGCCTGCGCAAGCGCTACGGCAGCGGCGACACCGCGGTGCTGGCGCTGAAGGACGTCAACATGGAGGTCGCGCCCGGCGAAGTGGTGGGCCTGATCGGCCCCTCGGGCTCCGGCAAGAGCACGCTGCTGAAATGCCTGGGCGCGGTGATCGACCCCAGCGCCGGGCGCATGCAGCTGGGCGACGAGGTGATCTTCGACAACGGCTGGAAGGTGCGCGACCTGCGTGCGCTGCGCCGCGACAGGATCGGCTTCGTGTTCCAGGCGCCCTACCTGATCCCCTTCCTCGACGTCACCGACAACGTCGCCCTGCTGCCGATGCTGGCGGGCCTGGCGAATGCCGAGGCGCGCGCGCGGGCGCTGGAGCTGCTGACCGCGCTGGACGTGCAGCACCGCGCGCGGGCGATGCCGGCGCAGCTGTCCGGCGGCGAGCAGCAGCGGGTGGCGATCGCGCGCGGGCTGGTCAACCGCCCGCCGGTGATCCTGGCCGATGAACCCACCGCGCCGCTGGATTCGCAGCGCGCGCTGGCGGTGATCCGGCTGCTCAACGACATGGCGCAGCGCTTCCAGACCGCGGTCATCGTGGTGACCCACGACGAGAAGATCATCCCCACCTTCAGGCGCATCTACCACATCCGCGACGGGGTGACCTTCGAGGAAGCCGGCGAAGGCCGCGGCTTCGGCTGAAGGCGCGGTGGCGCGCTCGGATCGCCCTGCACCTGCGCGCAGCGATGCACGGCGCTGCCAGAGCGCCGTGCATGTGCGCGATTGGCCGCTGCGTGCCACCATGCGTGGCCGACTGCCAGATGATTCCGCAATGCCCGATCTCGAAACCCTGCGCACGCGCGCACTGCAGGCCGCGCAACAGGCCTATGCCCCGTATTCGCAGCTGCGCGTCGGCGCCGCGCTGCGCTCGGCCACCGGCCAGGTCTACACCGGCTGCAACGTGGAGAACGCGTCCTACACCCTCGGCAACTGCGCCGAGCGGGCCGCCATCGCCGCGGCGGTGCAGGCCGAGGGCGCCGGCTTCCGGCTGGCCGCGATCGCGGTCACCGCATTCGACCGTGCCGGCAACGCGCTGCCGATTTCCCCCTGCGGCGGCTGCCGGCAGGCGCTGGTGGAGTTCGGCGAAGACGCGACGGTGAGCTTCCGCCAGCCGGACGGGCAGTGGCTGGACATCGCGGCGGGCGCGCTGCTGCCGCATCGTTTCAGCTTTCCGGAGCATTGACCCGGCACCGCACGACGGGGCGGTGCCGCGCAGGGCTGCCTCGACTCACCGTCCGTGACCGCCCTTCCGCATCCGCTGCAAGCGCGGGCCCCAATAGCGGCGGCTTGGGAACCGGCCCGTCGATGCGCGCCCGCGTTCAAGAAGTGACGGGCTGGCGCCTGCGCCCCTAGAGCCAATGCCACGCCGGCACCGCTGCCGGCGCCACCTCGCCCACGGCGAACGCCGCACGCACCTGCACGGATGCGCGCTCGGCATCGCCGACATTGCGCGCATGCACGATGGCCAGCGCCTCGCCGCGCTGGACGGCCTCCCCGAGGCCGCGCACCTCGGCCAACCCCACCGCCGGGTCGATGGCCGCGCCCGGCGCGCGGCGGCCGCCGCCCAGGTCGACCACGCATTCGCCCAGCGCGCGCACGTCGATGGCCTGCACGACGCCAGCCGCCGGCGCCGTCACCGCCCGCTGCACCGGTGCCTGCGGCAAGGCCTGCGCGAACACGTCAGCCGGCCCGCCCAGCGCCGCCACCATCCGCGCGAAGCGTTCCGCCGCCGCCCCGCTGGCCAGCGCTTGCCGCGCCCGCAGCAACGCCGCGTCCTCGCTGGCGGCCAGCCCCGCCATGTGCAGCAGCCGGGCTGCCTGCGCCAGCACCAGCTCCTGCAGGCGCAGGCAGCGCGGGCGGCCGGCCAGCAGGTCCAGCACGCCCTGCACCTCCAATGCGTTGCCCGCCGTGCGCCCCAGCACTTGCCCCATGTCGCTGAGCATCGTCGCCAGCTGCAGGCCGCTGCCGGCGGCGACCGCCTGCATGCGCGCGGCCAGCGCCTGCGCATCGGCTTCGGCCGGCGTCTGCGCGCCGCTGCCGGTCTTGATGTCCAGCACCAGCGCCTGCGCGCCGCCGGCCAGCTTCTTCGACAGGATCGAGGCCA
This sequence comes from Thermomonas sp. LB-4, assembly GCF_036409385.1. Taxonomy (NCBI): domain Bacteria; kingdom Pseudomonadati; phylum Pseudomonadota; class Gammaproteobacteria; order Lysobacterales; family Lysobacteraceae; genus Thermomonas; species Thermomonas sp. LB-4. The sequence goes on from NZ_JAXOFT010000030.1 coordinate 19,084, forward strand.
CGATCAGCTCGGGCACGTCGACCGTGGCGGTGACGTCGCGCACCGCGTACAGGCGGCGGTCGGCCGGCACCAGGTCGGCGCTCTGGCCGACGATGGCGCAGCCGACCTCGCGCACCACCCGCGCCAGCCGCCCAGGCTGGGGGTTCACGTCATAACCGGGCAGGCTTTCCAGCTTGTCCAGGGTGCCGCCGGTATGGCCCAGCCCGCGGCCGGAAATCATCGGCACGTAGCCGCCGCAAGCGGCGACCAGCGGCGCCAGCGCCAGGCTCACGCAGTCGCCTACCCCGCCGGTGGAATGCTTGTCCAGCACCGGGCCGGGCAGGTCGCGCCAGTCCAGCCGGCGGCCGGAATCACGCAGCGCGAAGGTGAACTCGCGGCACTCGGCCGCGTCCAGCCCGCGCCAGGCCACCGCCATCGCGAACGCGGCGATCTGCCCTTCGCTCCAGACCCCGCCGGCGATGCCTGCGGCCAGCGCCTGCCACTGCGCGGCGTCGAGGCGCCGGCCCTCGCGCTTGGCGCGGATCAGCGCGGCTGCGGGCCAGGATCTCATGCAGCAACGCGGCCGGAACCGCGGACAGGCGTGCGAGGCGACATCGAAATGGAGGGCTGCGACCGACGACCGGCGCGGCCAGACTAGTGGCGGCGCCGATCACCCTCCTTGATCTGGGACAACCCGGCAATGCGATCGCCCTTTCACATCGGCACCTGCATCGCGCCCCCTGCGCTGCGCTCCTGCGGGGGAACGCGCCGGTCATCCTCCTGATTCGGGACAGCTCCGGGATGCAATTGCCCTCTCACGGCCAGACCCCACCCCGCCCGCCCACGTCAGGCTCCCGCGCGTGACCGATGGTGACGCGGCTTATTCCACCGTCACCGATTTGGCAAGGTTGCGCGGCTTGTCGACGTCGGTGCCGCGCGCCAGCGCAACGTGGTAAGCCAGCAGCTGCACCGGGATGGCGTGCACGATCGGCGACAGGATGCCGACGTGGCGCGGCGTGCGGATCACGTGCACGCCCTCGGATTCGCTGAAGCTGCTGTCGGCGTCGGCGAACACGAACATCTCGCCGCCGCGCGCGCGCACTTCCTGGATGTTGGACTTCACCTTCTCCAGCAGCGCGTCGTTCGGCGCGATCACCACCACCGGCATCTGCGTGTCCACCAGCGCCAGAGGGCCGTGCTTCAGTTCGCCGGCCGGGTAGCCCTCGGCGTGGATGTAGGAGATTTCCTTGAGCTTGAGCGCGCCTTCCAGCGCGATCGGGTAATGGGTGCCACGGCCGAGGAACAGTGCGTGCTGGCGCGGCGCGAACTTTTCCGCCCACGAGGCCACCTGCGGTTCCAGGTTGAGCGCGTGCTGCACGCTGCCGGGCAGGTGACGCAGGGCCTCCAGCAGCTCGCCTTCGCGCGCGGCGTCCACCTGCCCGCGCAGCTTGCCCAGCGTGACCGCGAGCGCGAACAGCGCAACCAGCTGGGTGGTGAAAGCCTTGGTCGAGGCCACCCCGATCTCGGCGCCGGCGCGGGTCAGGAACACCAGCCTGCTCGCGCGCGGGATGGCCGACTCCGGGACGTTGCAGATCGACAGCGTCTTGTCCTGTCCCTGCGCCTTGGCGTACTTCAGCGCCTCCATCGTGTCCAGGGTTTCGCCGGACTGGGAGATGGTGACGACCAGCTGCTTCGGGTTGCCCACGACCTTGCGGTAGCGGTACTCGCTGGCGATGTCGACCGCGCACGGCAGGCCGGCCAGCGCCTCGATCCAGTAACGCGCGGTCAACCCCGCGTAGTAGCTGGTGCCGCAGGCGAGGATCTGCACGGATTCCACGTCGCCCAGCACCTGCGCCGCATCCTTGCCGAACAGCGACGCATCGAAGCCGCCGGCATCGACGATGCCCTCCACGGTGTCGCCGATCGCGCGCGGCTGTTCGTGGATCTCCTTCTGCATGAAGTGGCGGTACGGGCCCAGCTCCAGCGAGGCTAGGGACACGTCGGAGACGTGCACGTCGCGCGCCACCGGTGCGTCGTCGGCGTCGAACACCTGCACGCCGTCGCGGGTCAGCTCGGCGGTGTCGCCCTCTTCGAGGAAGATCACCCGCCGCGTGGCGGAGACAATGGCTGAGACGTCGGAGGCGACGAAGTTCTCGCCGTCGCCCAGACCGACCAGCAGCGGGCAGCCCATGCGCGCGGCCACCAGCGTGGACGGATCGCGCTTGTCGATCACCGCCAGCGCGTAGGCGCCGTGCAATTCCTTCACCGCCTTCTGCAGCGCGGCCAGCAGGCTGCCGCCCTGGGCCCGGTGGTGGTGGATCAGGTGGGCGACCACCTCGGTGTCGGTCTGCGAGGTGAACTCGTAGCCCAGCGCCTGCAGCCGCTGCCGCTGCGCCTCGTGGTTCTCGATGATGCCGTTGTGCACCAGCGCCAGCTCGCCATGGCTGATGTGCGGATGGGCGTTGGATTCGGTGACCCCGCCGTGGGTGGCCCAGCGGGTGTGGCCGATGCCGACGCGGGCATCCAGGCCTTCCGCCAGCGCGGCGGCCTCCATCTCCGCGACGCGGCCGGTACGGCGCACCCGGCGCACGTCCTCCCCGGCCAGCACCGCGATGCCCGCCGAGTCGTAGCCGCGGTATTCCAGTCGCTTGAGGCCATCCACCAGCAGGGGCACCACGTCACGGTTGGCGATGGCGCCGACGATTCCACACATGCTGGCACTGCTCCGTTGGGGGATGGGGAAGTGTAGTCGCAGCGGGCCGGCGGGTGTCCGCGCGGACGCAGGCCTGCGTCCGGACACCGGACGCAGGCACCAACACAATAGAAATCAACCACTTGCAGTTGGCACGCGGATTGCTAAAGAGGGCATATGGACACTTCTTCCACCGACGCCCGCATGGACCCGTAAGCTTCCCCGATCGGCAGACACCCCATAAGTAGAACTTTCTGGCATGTTCC
>NZ_JAXOFT010000031.1:0-21056 GCF_036409385.1 Thermomonas sp. LB-4
CTACTTCTTCCTCAAGATCCGCGCCGCATTCCCCGGAGTTGGGAGATGAACCTTTTTTATGCGCGTGAGCTCGCGGGTGATCCGAAAAGAACGCCGGCATTGCCGGCGTTCCTGTTTTGTGGCGTCCTGAGGCCGCGGCCGTTCCCGCGCTTACCAGATCTTCACCCGCTCGTCGGGCTTCAGATACAGCTTCTGGCCCTGGGCCACCTTGAAGGTGTCGTACCAGGCGTCGATGTTGCGCACCGTCAGCGCCCGCCACGGGCCCGGGGTGTGCTCGTTGCCCACCACCTGCGAGCGCAGCGCGGCGTCGCGCATCTTGCTGCGCCAGGCCTGGGCGAAGGCGAGGAAGAAGCGCTGATCGCCGGTGAGGCCGTCGATCACCGGCGCCGGCTTGCCGTCCAGCGACTTGTGGTATGCCACGTATGCGGCCTGCAGGCCGGCCACGTCGGCGATGTTCTCGCCCAGCGTCTGCCGGCCGTTGATGTGCAGGCCCGGCAGCGCCTCGTAGGCGTCGTACTGCTTGACCAGCCGTTCGGCCGCGGCCTTGAAGTGGGCGGCGTCCTCCGGCGTCCACCAGTTGTGCAGGCGGCCCTGCGCGTCGAACTCGGCGCCCAGGTTGTCGAAGCCGTGGCTGACCTCGTGGCCGATCACCGCGCCGATGGCGCCGTAGTTGGCGGCGTCGTCCGCGGCCGGGTCGAAGAACGGCGCTTCCAGGATCGCGGCCGGGAAGTTCATCGCGTTCTGCAGCGGCAGGTTCACCGCGTTCACGGTCTGCGGGGTCATCCACCACTCGCCGCGGTCCGGGGTCTTGCCCAGCTTGGCCCGCTGGTGCGCGTACTCGGCCTGCGCCGCGCGCAGCGCGTTGCCCAGCGGATCGTCGGCCTTGACCTCCAGCGCGGAATAGTCGCGCCAAGTGTCGGGGTAGCCCACGCCCACCTTCATCGTCCCGGCCTTCTGCTTGGCCAGCGTCTTGGTCTGCGGCGACATCCACGCCAGTTGGTCCACGCCGTCGCGGAATGCGGCCAGGATGTTGGAGACCATCGCCTCCACCCGCGCCTTGGAGCTGGCCGGGAAGTACTGCTTCACGTACAGCTGGCCGATGGCGTCGCCCAGCGCGCCGTCGGTGGCGGCCAGCGCGCGCTTCCAGCGGTCGCGCTGCTGGGTGGTGCCGGACAGCTGGGTGCCGTAGAAGCCGAAGCGCAGGTCGGCGTAGGCCTTGGGCAGCAGCGAAGCGCTGCGGTTGATGGCGTGGAAGCGCAGGTAGTCCTTCCAGGTCTGCAGCGGCTGGCTGGCGACCAGCGCCGACAGCTTCTTGATCGCATCGGGTTGCCACGCCACCAGCATCGGCTGGTCGGCCAGCTGCGCGGCCTCGAAGAACGCCGGCCAGTCGATGCCGGGCGCGCGCTTGCCGAACTCCGCGGTCGGCCACGGGTTGTTGGCCTTGTGGATGTCCTGGGTGTCGACCACGCTGGCCTGCGCCTGCGCGATCTTCATCTCCAGGTCGAAGATCGACTGCGCCTTCTTCTCCGCGTCCGCATCGCCGGCCTGCTGCAGCAGCGCGGCGATGTAGGCCTTGTAGGCCTGGCGGTTCTTCGCCATGTCCTTGTCGGCGGAGAGGTAGTACTCGCGGTCGGGCATGCCCAGGCCGCCCTGCAGCAGGTAGCCCACGTTCTTTTCCGGCGTATCCAGGCCGGCGGCCACGAACAGGCCCAGCAGGTGTTCGGTGTAGTAATTGGTGGCGTTGATCGGGTCCACGTCGGCGCGCAGGCCGGCGCCCAGATAGGCGGAGAGCGCCTTGCCGTCGGCGATCGCCTCCACCTTGTCCAGCGTGGGCTGCAGCGGCGCCAGGCCGCGCGCCTCGATGCCGGCCTCGTCCATCCAGGCGGCGTAGTAGTCGGCGATGCGGCGCGCGTCGGTGCCGGCGGCGGGGTTCTGCTTGCGCAGCGACTGCACCAGGTCGGCCAGGCGCTTCTCGGCCTTCTCGAACACCGTGTAGAACACGCCGGTGCTGGCGCGGTCGGCGGGGATCTCGGTGGTCTTCTGCCAGTTGCCGTTGGCGTAGGCGTAGAAGTCGTCGCCCGGCGCCACCGACTTGTCGATGCCGGCCAGGTCGATGCCCACGCCGGTGGCGGCGGGCGCGGCGGCGGGGGCGGCCGCGGCCTTCGGGGCGCCGTCGGCGGCCGGCTTGCAGGCGGAAAGGGTGGCGCCGGTGAGGGCGCACAGCAGGGCCAGCGCCAGCGGCGCGCGACGGAAGGAGCGGGTGTGCATGGGCGGATCTCGGTGGAAATGCCCGCCTATCCTGCGCCGATCGGCGGTGCGGGCATGTGCAGGAAGTCAGCCGGTCTGCGCCGAAGGTCGCGTTGTGGCCCCTGCGCGGCGCTGCCATGATCCGGATGATGCCGCCGTGCGAGGAGGCGCAAACATGGAGAGCCTGCCTGGACTGGACCTGGGCCAGCCGCCGTTCGACCTGCTGGACGAGGCAGGCCGGAAGCGCCTGGCCGCCTGCGTGGACATGGGCTTCCATCCGCGCGGCGAGACCATCATCGCCGCCGGCGCGCCGTCCGAGCGGGTGGTGGTGATCCTCAAGGGGCGGGTGCAGGCCTTCGACGTGGACGCCGCCGGCCACGAGCAGCGCTTCGCCGGTTACGGCAGCGGCGATCTGTTCGGCGCCTGGGCGGTGATGGCCGGGCGCGCGCGCCACGGCTACCGTGCCGACACCGACGTGGTCAGCTACCTGATACCGGCGCCGGTGTTCCGCCAGCTGCTGGGCGACTATCCCCCGTTTGCCGCGTGGTTCCAGGAGGGACTGGCGGTGAAGGGCCAGCTGGCGCGGCGCGGCCGCGACTCCGAACTGGCCGAACTGATGGTCACCCCCGTAGGCGCGGCGGAACTGGCCCCGGCGGTGCGGGTGTCGGCCACGACGACGATCGCGGATGCCAGCGCGCGGCTGCGCGAGGCGCGGGTGGACTGCCTGCTGGTGGACGACCCCGCGCATCCCGAGCCCGGCGTGGTCACCCGCACCGACCTGCTGGACGCGCTGACTCGCGCGCGCGCGCCGCTGGACGCGCCGGTGGGCCCGCTGGCCAGCCGGCCGCTGGTGGCGCAGCAGACCACCGACGTGCTGTTCCAGGCGCTGACGACGATGGCCGAGGGCCGCATCGAGCGCGTCGCCGTGCGCGACGGCGGGGCCATCGTCGGTACCCTCGGCATGGCCGAAGTGCTGGCCCACTACGCCAGCCATTCCCACCTCATCACCCTGCGGCTGGCGCGCGCGCGCAGCGTGGCGGAAGTGGCGGACGCCGCGCGCGGCATCCACCGGCTGGTGCGCACCCTGCATGCGCAGGGCGTGCGCATGCCGGCGCTGATGGAGCTGGTCAGCGCGCTCAACAGCCGGATCATGGCGCGGCTGTACGAACTGCTGCTGCCGCCGGAGCTGCAGGGCCAGGCCTGCCTGCTGGTGCTGGGCAGCGAGGGCCGCCGCGAGCAGCTGCTGCGCACCGACCAGGACAACGCGCTGGTGGTGGCCGACGGCTGCGACGCCGCGGCGCTGGAAGTGCCGATGGCCGCGTTCAGCCGCGCGCTGGGCGAGATCGGCTACCCCCCGTGCCCCGGCGGGGTGATGGTGTCCAACCCGCACTGGCGGATGCGCGCGGCGCAGTGGCGCGCGCGCCTGCAGGGCTGGCGCTCCCACTACGACGCGCAGGCGGCGATGGCGCTCTCCATCACCCTGGACGCACGCCCGGTGGCCGGCGATGCCGCGCTGTTCGCGCCGCTGGACGCGCAGCTGCAGGCACTGGGCGGCGACGAACGCCTGCTGCACGCGATGGCGCGCGCGGCGCTGCAGTTCGACAACCCGCTGTCGTTCTTCGGCCAGCTGCGGCAGGACGAGCGCGGGCTGGACATCAAGCGCGGCGGCATCTTCCCGATCGTGCACGGGCTGCGCTGCCTGGCGCTGCGGCAGGGCATCGGCCAGCGCAACAGCTTCGCCCGCTGCGAGGCGCTGGTGCAGGCGGGCGCACTGGACGCGGCGCTGGGCCGCGACCTCGCCCAGACCCTGTCGGTGTTGCAGCGGATGCGGCTGGACGCGCAGCTGGCCGCGCTGGATGCCGGCGAAACGCCGGGCAACCACCTGCACCCCGAGGCCCTGCGCCGGCTGGACCGCGACCTGCTGCGCGATGCCCTGCGCGTGGTCAAGGCGTTCCAGCAGCACCTGCGCCTCGCCTTCCACCTGGGCGACTGAAGTGGTGCCGCTGCCACGCTGGTGGTTGCGCAGGCGCCACGGCAGCGGCGAATGGGCCGCGCTGTGGCAGCCGCCGCCCGCCGGCGAATGGGTCAGCCTGGATCTGGAAACCACTGGCCTGGACCCCGCGCGCGACCACATCCTCAGCCTGGCCGCCGTGCCCGTGCGCGACGGCCGCGTGCGGCTGTCGGAGCGCTTCGAGCGCCGCGTGCACACCGCGCGCGCGTTCGGCATCGACTCCATCCGCCACCACCGCATCACCCCCGACGAAGCCAGCGCAGGCGAACAGGTGACGGACGTGGTGCGCGAGTTCCTGCACTGGCTGGGCGGCCGCCGGCTGCTGGGCTACTACCTGGCCTTCGACCTAGACATGCTGCGCCCGCACGTGCGCGCGCTGACCGGCTTCGACCTGCCGAACCCGGTGGTGGACCTGGGCGATGAAGTGGCCAGGCGGCAGCGCCGCCAGCGCCCCAATGCGCCGGTCAACCTGGACTTTGCCCATATCGCCAACACCCTGGGCGTGCCGATGGTGGAGCGCCACAGCGCGCTGGGAGACGCGACGACGGTGGGGCTGTGCTGGGTGGCGTTGAGGGTGAGGGGGTGGCCGTCGGAATAACGGGCAGTCGCAGTGACTGCTTGTGACCGAGACCGAAATCGGCCGTAGTTGATATTCGAGAAGCAAAAAAACGCCGGCCTTGCGGCCGGCGTTCTGCGTACACGACGTGGGGGGAGGCGCGTCAGTGGCCGGAGGACCTGGAAGCGCCCAGCCCGGTTTCCGCCCGCACCTGCTGGGCCTTGAAGGCGCCGCGTTCCTTGGCGGCCTGCGCGCTGCGGTCGGTGATGGAGAAGAACCAGATGCCGGCGAAGGCAATGGCCATCGAGAACAGCGCCGGCGAGGTGTAGGGGAACCAGGCCGAGCCGGCGGGGTTGCCCAGCGTGGCCTCCCACACCGAGGGCGAGACCACCGTCAGCGCCACCGAGGACACCAGGCCGAGGAAGCCGCCGATCACCGCGCCGCGGGTGGTGCAGTCCTTCCACAGCAGCGACAGGATCAGCACCGGGAAGTTGGCCGAGGCGGCGATGGCGAAGGCCAGCGACACCATGAAGGCCACGTTCTGCTTCTCGAAGGCGATGCCCAGCAGCACCGCGATCACGCCCAGCGCCAGCGTGGTGATGCGCGAGACCTTCAGTTCCGCAGCGCTGTCGGCCTGGCCCTTCTTCAGCACGGTGGCGTAGAGGTCGTGCGAAACCGCCGACGCGCCGGACAGGGTCAGCCCGGCCACCACCGCCAGGATGGTGGCGAAGGCCACCGCCGAGATGAAGCCGAAGAACACGTTGCCGCCCACCATCTTCGCCACCAGCACCGCCGCCATGTTGGCCGCGCCGGCGCCGCCCTTGATGTTGCCGGCATCGGCCATCTCGGGGTTGGTCAGCACCATGGTGATGGCGCCGAAGCCGATGATGAAGATCAGGATGTAGAAGTAGCCGATCCAGGTGGTGGCCCAGAACACCGACTTGCGGGCTTCCTTGGCATTGGGCACGGTGAAGAAGCGCATCAGGATGTGCGGCAGGCCGGCGGTGCCGAACATCAACGCCATGCCGAAGCTGATCGCGCTGATCGGATCCTTGATGAAACCGCCCGGGCCCATGATCGACAGCCCCTTGGCCGCAGCGCCTGCGCTTTCCTCCGGCGTGGTTGCCGCCGCGGCCGCCAGTTGGGTCTTCACCTCCACGCCCTTGGCGAACAGCGCCTCCGGGCTGAAGCCGTAGTTGGACAGCACCATGAAGGCCATGAAGGTGACGCCGGACAGCAGCAGCACCGCCTTGATGATCTGCACCCAGGTGGTGGCGGTCATGCCGCCGAACAGCACGTAGACCATCATCAGCACGCCGACGATGACCACCGCGATCCAGTACTCCAGTCCGAACAGCAGCTTGATCAGCGCGCCCGCGCCCACCATCTGCGCGATCAGGTAGAACGCCACCACCACCAGCGTGCCGGACGCGGCGAACGCGCGGATGGGGGTCTGGTTGAAGCGGTAGCCGGCCACGTCGGCGAAGGTGAACTTGCCGAGGTTGCGCAGGCGTTCGGCCATCAGGAAGGTGATGATCGGCCAGCCGACCAGGAAGCCCACCGAGTAGATGATGCCGTCGAAGCCGCTGCTCATCACCATCGCGGAGATGCCCAGGAACGAGGCCGCGCTCATGTAGTCGCCGGCGATCGCCAGCCCGTTCTGGAAGCCGGTGATGCCGCCGCCTGCGGTGTAGAAGTCAGCCGCCGAGCGCGTGCGCGCCGCCGCCCACTTGGTGATCCACAGGGTGGCGACGACGAACACGGCGAACATGCTGATCGCCACCCAGTTGGTGGGCTGCTTGTCCACCTGGCCGAGGTCGCCGCCGGCGGCCAGCGCCAGGTTGCTTGCGGTCATCGCGGCAAGCGCCAGCGATGCCTTCATCTTCGATGCGTTCATCGGGTGGCGTCCTCCAGGATCTGGGCGGTCAGGCGGTCGTACTCGCTGTTGGCGCGGCGCACGTAGAGCCCGGTGATGGCGATGGTGAACACGATCACGCCGAACGCGATCGGGATACCGAGGGTGGTGACGCCGCTGCCGATCGGCTGGGCCAGGAATTCCTTGTCGAAGGCGATCAGGCCGATGAAGCCGTAGTAGACGACCAGCATCAGGAGGGTGAGCGTCCAGCCGAAGCCGTTGCGCTTGCGCTTGAGCGCCTGGTAGGCGGGGTTGGCCTCGATGCGGGCCACCATCGGATCTTGCATGTCGGACATGGCGTGCTCCTCAGAAGCTGTACTTGACGGTGGCGTGGACGCGGCGCAGGTCGCCGTCGGCGCCGCTTTCCAGTTCGCGGTTGCCCCAGATCAGCTCGGCACCGACGTCGAGCTTCGGGAATGGCGAATAGATCAGGTTGGCATGGATGGACTGGGCGGCCCTGGTGACCGCTAGCCCCGTCCAGGCTGGATCGTTGTCGAGCTGCGCGCGCGAGAACATCAGGTTGCCGCGCAACTGCGGATTGAACACATGCCGCCACGCTACGAAGCCGGCCAGTACGCCGGTGGGTTCGATGTCGCCGCCGGCGGCGTCAAGCGTGCCGTCGGGGCCCAGCGCGAAGCCGACGTAGCGGCCGATGCCGTTGCCGCCGATCAGCATGTAGCGCAGGTCATCCTGCTTGCCGAGGTTGACCTTGCCGGACAGGCTCGCGCCGTAACCGTTGCCGCTGGCATGGGTGGTGGCGGTGTCGTGGCGCAGCTGGCGCGCGATGCCGGCCACGCTGACGTGGCCGTAGTCGCCCTTGCCGGTCCAGCGCACGGTGATGTCGGGCAGGTTGCCGTCGTCGCTGGTGGTGCGGGTGGTGCTGCGATAACCGGCGACCACCGTCTGCGGGTTCTCAAGCGACACCGACCACGCCCCGCTGGTGTAGCGCAGCTGGGCCTGGCGCACGAACACCGTGCCTTCGGTGGGGCCGACGAAGTCCACCGCGTCGGGCAGCGCCGCCACGTCCTGGAAGTTGGACCAGGTCTGGCCGGCCAGCCACTTGTCCCAGCTCACGTAGGCCTGGCGCAGGGTCACGCCGTGGGTATTGGTGGAAGCCTGGTTGCCGAGGTTGGCCATGCCGCCGCCGAACAGGTCGAACTCCAGGTAGGCGCGCGCCTTGTGGCCCTGCACTTCGCCGTCGCTGGCGAACCAGAAGCGCGAGAACTGCGCGTGCGTGTCCAGGTCGGTGCGGGATTCGTCCGCACCCCCCACCGGGATCGCGCTGGGCAGGTAGAACATGCGGCCGGCGCTGCCGTCGGCGATCTCGCCGGCGTTGGTATTGGTCGCCATCGCGTCGAGCTTGATGAAACCGCCGAAACTGAAGCGCGTGTCCGGATTGCCGCTGGCCAGGATCGGCGCCGTCTGGATCCTCGGCTTGCCGTCCGCCTGCGCCACCTGCACGGCGTCGAGCTTGGCCTGCGCCTGTGCCAGCGTGCCCTGCTGCTGGGTGATCGCCGCCTGCTGTTGCTGCTGCGCGCCCAGCAGCGCCTGCACCTGCGCTTCCAGCTGGGCGATGCGGGCTTCCAGCTCTTTCTCTTTCGCCGTCTGCGCGAACGCCATGCCCGGCAGCAGCAGCGCGGTCGCGATGGCAAGCGCCAGCGGCTTGCGGATGGAGCGTGCGTTCATCGTTCCCCTCCCGGAATCAGTGCACGCGGTCGAGGGTGCGTGCGGGCGGGGCGGCCGCCTATTCGCCATTGGTCGTAGACGGGGCCGATTTCGACCAAGGTCTAATTCACGTGCTGCGACGCAGCAGCATCGATGCGGCACACTTGCGGAAAGCGGCAACGCCCGCGTGGCGAATGGGAGAAGCACGATGAGCGACATCTATCCGGTGGAACCGGCTTTCGCGGCACAGGCCAACATGGACCGCGCCGCCTACGAAGGCGCGTACGCGCAGGCGCTGAAGGATCCGGATGCGTTCTGGGCGGGTCTTGCGCAGCGCCTGGACTGGTACCGGGCGCCCACCGTCTTCAAGGACGTCAGCTACGACCTGCGCGACTTCCGCATCCGCTGGTTCGCCGACGGCGAGCTCAACGCCAGCGTGAATTGCCTGGACCGCCATCTGGAGAAGGACGGCGACAAGGTCGCGCTGATCTTCGAGCCGGACAGCCCGGACGCGCCGGTGCAGAAGCTCACCTACCGCGAGCTGCACGCGCGCGTGTGCAAGCTGGCCAACGCGCTGCGCAACCTTGGCGTGGGCAAGGGCGACCGCGTCACCATCTACCTGCCGATGATTCCGGAAGCAGCCGTCGCCATGCTGGCCTGCGCGCGCATCGGCGCGATCCACATGGTGGTGTTCGGCGGCTTCGCGCCCAATTCCATCGCCGACCGCGTGGCCGACTGCACCAGCAAGCTCATCATCACCGCCGACGAAGGCCTGCGCGGCGGCAAGAAGGTGCCACTGAAGGCCAACGTGGACGCGGCGCTGAAGCTGCCCGGCACCAATTCGGTGGAAACCGTGCTGGTGGTGCGCCACACCGGCGGCGCGGTGGACATGCAGATGCCGCGCGACCGCTGGTATGACGCGGTGGTGGACGACCAGCCGGCCACCTGCGAACCCGAGCGCATGAACGCGGAAGACCCGCTGTTCATCCTCTACACCTCCGGCAGCACCGGCAAGCCCAAGGGCGTGCTGCACACCACCGGCGGCTACCTGCTGTGGGCCGCCTACACCCACGACATCACCTTCGACCTCAAGCCCGACGACGTGTTCTGGTGCACCGCCGACGTCGGCTGGGTGACCGGCCACAGCTACATCGTCTATGGTCCGCTGGCCAACGGCTGCACCGAGGTGATGTTCGAGGGCGTGCCCAGCTACCCGGATTTCTCGCGCTTCTGGCAGGTCATCGACAAGCACCAGGTGACGATCTTCTACACCGCGCCCACCGCCATCCGCGCGCTGATGCGCGAGGGGCTGGAGCCGGTGAAGAAGACCTCGCGCAAGTCGCTGCGCGTGCTCGGCAGCGTGGGCGAACCGATCAACCCGGAAGCCTGGCGCTGGTACTACGAGAACATCGGTGACAGTCGCTGCCCGGTGGTGGACACCTGGTGGCAGACCGAGACCGGCGGCATGCTGATCACCCCGATCCCCGGCGCCACCGACCTCAAGCCGGGGTCGGCCAGCAAACCGCTGCCCGGCGTGCAGCCGGCGCTGGTGGATGCCGAGGGCAACCTGCTGGTGGGTGCCGCCGAAGGCAACCTGGTGCTGCTGGATTCGTGGCCGGGCCAGATGCGCTCGGTGTACGGCGACCACCAGCGCTTCATCGACACCTATTTCAAGACCTACCCGGGCATGTACTTCACCGGCGACGGCTGCCGCCGCGACGAGGACGGCTACTACTGGATCACCGGCCGAGTGGACGACGTCATCAATGTGTCCGGCCACCGCATCGGCACCGCCGAGGTGGAAAGCGCGCTGGTGCTGCACCCGAAGGTCGCGGAGGCAGCGGTGGTCGGCTTCCCGCACGACCTCAAGGGCCAGGGCATCTACGCCTACGTGACGCTGGTGGCCGGCGAGCAGGAAACCGAGGATCTGCGCAAGGAGTTGGTGGCCTGGGTGCGCAAGGAGATCGGCCCGATCGCCACGCCCGACTTCCTGCAGTGGGCGCCGGGCCTGCCGAAGACCCGCAGCGGCAAGATCATGCGCCGTATCCTGCGCAAGATCGCCGAGAACGCGCCCGACCAGCTGGGCGACACCACCACGCTGGCCGATCCGTCGGTGGTCGAGTCGCTGGTGCAGAACCGGCGCCAGGGGTGATTCCGGCTCCATGACCACGCTCCTCATCGCCGACGACCACCCGCTGTTCCGCGAGGCGCTGCGGGGGGTCGCGCTGCGGCTGCTGCCGGAGGCCGACATCCGCGAGGCCGACAACGCCGCCGCGCTGTACGCGCTGGTGGAAGCCGAGCCGGACGCCGACCTGCTGCTGCTCGACCTCAACATGCCCGGCGTGCACGGCTTCTCCGCGCTGGTGCACCTGCGCGCCGCGCATCCGCAGCTGCCGGTGGCGATCGTCTCCGCGCGCGAGGAGCCGGAAGTGATGCGCCGCGCGCTGGACCACGGGGCAATGGGCTTCATCCCGAAATCCTCCGATGCCGCCACCCTGGCGACCGCGCTGCGGCAGGTGCTGGACGGCGAGCGCTGGATCCCGCCGGCGGCGCTGGCGGCCAAGCCCATGGCGGAGGATGAGCGCGCGATCGCCGCGCGCATCCGCGAGCTCACCCCGCAGCAGTTCCGGGTCCTGCAGATGCTCGGCTCGGGCCTGCTCAACAAGCAGATCGGCTACGAGCTGGGCGTGTCGGAAGCCACCATCAAGGCGCATATGAGCGCCATCCTGCGCAAGCTCGGTGCCACCAACCGCACCCAGGCGATCCTGCTGGCGGGGCGGCTGCTGGTCGATCCGGACAGCGTGGTGGTGCCGGCCGAGGATGCCGAATAGCGCAGGCGCTGCGCATGCGCCTCAGGCGTTGGCGCGCGGCCCTTGCAGCACGAGATCCAGCGCTTCCCGCAGCAGCGTCGAGTCGATCTGCGGCTGGTGCGCCTGGCGCATCTTCAGGCCGTCCAGCAGGCTGCGCAGGGCCAGCACGCGGGCCGGCAGCTGGTCGGCCGGAACGCCCTGGCCCCCCTGCTCGCGCGGGCGCGCCAGCCAGGTGGCGAGCGCGTCGTCGATATGGCGGTCGAAGGCCTTGAAGGCGCTGGCGATCACCGGGTCGCGCCCGGATTCGGCCACGATCTCCAGGATCAACGCAGGCTCCAGCATGCGGGCGCGCCCGGTGTCGCGGCCGCTGCCATCGGCATCCTCGCGGAAGCGTTCGGCGATCAGGGCGGCGGCATCCTGCGCGCCGGACTGGAAGGTTTCCAGGTCCTCTGCCATCAGCTCGATCTGCCGCGAAACGATCCCATGGATCAACTCCGACTTGCCGGCGAAATAGCAGTAGATCAGCCCCGGGCTCATCTGCGCGGTGTCCGCGATCAACGCCATGCCGGCGCCGTGGAAGCCGCGCTCGGCGAAGCATTTCTGCGCGGCGTCGAGGATGCGGTTGCGCTGCGCCTGCGCGCGCGCATCGCGCGGCGACAGCGCATCCGGCTTAGCCATGGCCGGCGTCCCCATCGGTCGCCTGCTGGTGGTGCTTGCGGTCGAACAGGCGCACCACCACCAGGTAGAACAGCGGGATGAAGAAGATGCCGAGCGCGGTGCCGACGATCATCCCGCCCAGCACGCCGGTGCCGATCGCGATCTGCGCGCCGGAGCCCGCGCCGGTGGCCATCGCCATCGGCAATACGCCGAAGCCGAACGCCAGCGAGGTCATGATGATCGGGCGCAGGCGGTCGCGGACCGCGTGCATGATCGCTTCGACCAGCGCGGTGCCCTGGTCGTAGTACTGCTTGGCGAACTCGATGATCAGCACCGCGTTCTTGCTGGTCAGGCCCACCGTGGTCAGCATCGCCACCTGGAAGTAGACGTCGCGTTCCAGGCCACGGAACAGGGTGGCCATCACCGCGCCCAGGATGCCCAGCGGCGCCATCATCAGCACTGCGGTGGGGACGTTCCAGCTTTCGTACAGCGCGGCCAGCGCCAGGAACACGATCAGCAGCGACAGGCCGTACAGCAGCACCAACTGGTTGCCTGCGGCACGCTCCTGGTACGACTGGCCGGTCCATTCCAGGCCCACGCCGTCCGGCAGTTCGCCGACCAGGCGCTCGACTTCCGCCATCGCCTCGCCGGAGCTGACGCCGGCGGCGGCCTGGCCGGTGATTTCCAGCGCGCCGCTGCCGTTGTAGCGTTCCAGGCGCGGCGAGCCGTATTCCCAGCGCGAGGTGCCGAACGCGGAGAACGGCACCATCTCGCCACTGGCGTTGCGCACCGACCAGCGGTCCATGTCGCCGGGCAGCATGCGGAACGGCGCGTCGGCCTGCACGTACACGCGCTTGACCCGGCCACGGTCGATGAAGTCATCGACGTAGCTGCCGCCCCAGGCGGTGCTCAGGGTGTTGTTGATCTCGGCGATCGACAGGCCCAGCGCCTGCGCCTTGGCCGCGTCGATGTCCAGGCGCAGCTGCGGTTGGTCTTCCTGGCCGTTCGGGCGCACGCCGGTGATCAGCGTGCTCTTGCCGGCCAGGCCCATGAACTGGTTGCGCGCGGCCATCAGCGCCTCGTGGCCCAGGCTGCCGTTGTCCATCAGGTTGAACGAGAAGCCGGCGGTCGAACCCAGGCCCTGGATCGCCGGCGGCGACATCGCGAACGCCAGCGCGTCCTTCAGCTGCGAGAGCGCGCCCATCGCGCGGCCGGCGATCGAGGCTGCGGACTGCTCCCCATCCGGGCGTTCCTTCCAATCCTTGAGCTTGACGAAGCCCATGCCGGTGTTCTGGCCGCTGCCGCTGAAGCTGAAGCCCTGCACGGTGAACACCGATTCGATGTTGCCGGCCTCCTTGTCCATGAAGTGCTTGCCCACATGCTCCATCGATGCCTGGGTGCGCTCCGAGGTGGCGCCTACCGGGGCCTGCACGATGGTCATCAGCACGCCCTGGTCTTCTTCCGGCAGGAAGCCGCTGGGGGTGCGCAGGAACATCAGCCCGGCCACCACGGCCAGCGCCAGGTAGATCAGCATGAAGCGCCCGGGGCGATGCAGGATGCCGCGCACGCCGCGCTGGTACTTCTTGCTGCCGGCGTCGAACTTGTCGTTGAACCAGTCGAGGAAGCGACCGACCGGGCCGCTGCCGTGCTCCATGTGGCCGCCCTTCTTGATCGGCTTGAGCATGGTGGCGCACAGCGCGGGCGTCAGCACGATCGCGACGATCACCGACAGCGCCATCGCCGTCACGATCGTGGCGGTGAACTGCAGGTAGATCACGCCGGTCGAGCCGGCCATCAGGCCCATCGGCACGAACACCGCGGCCAGCACCACGCCGATGCCGATCAGCGCGCCGGTGATCTGGTCCATCGACTTCCTCGCCGCTTCCTTCGGCGACAGGCCTTCCTCGCTCATCAGGCGCTCGACGTTCTCCACCACCACGATGGCGTCGTCCACCAGCAGGCCGATCGCCAGCACGCTGGCGAACATCGTCAGCATGTTGATCGAGAAGCCCAGCACGTACAGCACGCCGAACGTGCCCAGCAGCACCACCGGCACCGCGATGGTGGGGATCAGGGTGGCGCGGAAGTTGCCCAGGAACAGGAACATCACCAGGAACACCAGCACCACCGCTTCGATCAGGGTCTGGATCACGCCCTTGATCGACACCTGGACGAACGGCGTGGTATCGAACGGGTACTTCACTTCCAGCCCGGCGGGGAAGTACGGCCGGATCTCCTCGATCTCCGCACGCACCGCGGCGGCGGTATCCAGCGCGTTGGCGCCGGTGGCCAGCATGATCCCCATGCCGCTGGCGGGCTTGCCGTTGTAGCGCGCGGTGGTGCCGTAGCTTTCCGCGCCCATCTCGACGCGGGCCACGTCACCCAGGCGCAGCGCCGAGCCATCTGCCTGCGTGCGCAGCAGGATGTCGCGGAACTGTTCCGGGGTCTGCAGGCGGTCCTGCGCATTGATGGTGGCGTTGAGCTGCTGGCCTTCGACCGCGGGCGCGCCGCCCAGCTGGCCGACCGCGATCTGCGCGTTCTGCGCCTTCAGCGCGGCGGTGATTTCCGCCACGCTCAGGTCATAGGTTTCCAGCTTGCCGGGATCCAGCCAGATCCGCATCGCGTACTTGGTGCCGAACACCTGGGTGCTGCCCACGCCGGGCACGCGCGCGATACGGTCGCTGACCGAGCTGGAGATGTAATCGCCGATGTCCTGCTCGTTCATGCTGCCGTCTTTGGAGACGAACGCCGCGACCATCAGGAAGCCGCTCTGCGCCTTGTTCACCCGCACGCCCTGCTGCTGCACGACCTGCGGCAGCAGCGGGGTGGCGGTCTGCAGCTTGTTCTGCACCTGCACCTGCGCGGTGTCGGCATCGGTGCCGCTCTCGAAGCTGATGCTGACGCTGGCCTGGCCGTTGGACTGGCTGCTGGAGGACATGTACATCATGCCGTCCAGGCCCTGCATCGCCTGCTCGATGATCTGGGTCACCGAGTTCTCGACCACCTGCGCGGACGCGCCGGGGTAGCTGGCGCTGATGCTGACCTGCGGCGGCGCGATGTCGGGGTAGCGTTCCACCGGCAAGCCGCGGAGCGCCAGGATGCCGGCGAGCATCAGG
Organism: Thermomonas sp. LB-4; assembly: GCF_036409385.1. Classification (NCBI taxonomy): domain Bacteria; kingdom Pseudomonadati; phylum Pseudomonadota; class Gammaproteobacteria; order Lysobacterales; family Lysobacteraceae; genus Thermomonas; species Thermomonas sp. LB-4. Next base: position 14,978 of record NZ_JAXOFT010000031.1, read on the forward strand.
ATGATGGCGATCACCCACGCGAAGATCGGGCGATCAATGAAGAAACGTGCCATGGGGGGAAGACTCCTGGTTACTGCGCGGCGGCGGGCTTGGCCGGTGCCGCGGCAGTTGCCGGCTTGGCGGCCTGGCTGCCGGCTTCGGTGGCGTTCACCGGTACACCCGGGGCGATTTTCTGCAGGCCCTCGATGATCAGCTTGTCGCCGGCCTTGAGCCCGGATTCGACCAGCCACTTGTTGCCGATCGCGCGGCTGACCACCACCTCGCGTTGCGCCACCTTGCCGTCGGCACCGACCACCATCGCGGTGGCGTCGCCCTTGGCGTTGCGGGTGATGCCTTGCTGCGGGGCCAGGATCGCGTCCTGGCGCCGCGCGTTGGCGATGGTGGCGCGCACGAACATGCCCGGCAGCAGCAGCTGGTCCGGGTTCGGCACCACCACCCGCAGTGCCACCGCGCCGGTGGCGGGATCGACCATCGCCTCGGCGAAGCTCAGCTTGCCCTGCTGCGGATAGGCGCTGCCGTCCTCCAGGGTGATGTTTACCGGCACTTCGTCGGTACCCTGCAGGCTGCCGGCGGCGATCTCGCGGCGCAGCTGCAGCAGCTCGGCGCTGGACTGGCTGACCTCGACGTACATCGGGTCGAGGGTCTGGATCACCGCCAGCGGCGTGGCCTGGCTGGCGGTGACCAGCGCGCCGCGCGTCACGCTGGAGCGGCCGATGCGGCCGCTGATCGGCGCGCTGACGCGGGTGAAGCCCAGCGGCACGTTGGCGCCCTGCAGCCCGGCCTGGGCCGCGCGCAGCTCGGCCTGCGCCTGCCGCAGCGCGGCCTGCGCGTTGTCGTTGTCCTGGCGGCTGACCATCTGGGTCCTGGCCAGCTCGGCGGTGCGCTCGGCCTTCTGCCGCGCGTTGGTCAGCGCGGTCTGCGCCCGCGCCACCGCCGCCTGCGCGCTGCCGGCATCGGCGCGGTAGGCGGTCTGATCCAGCTGGTACAGCGGCTGGCCGGCGCGCACGCTGCCGCCTTCGGTGAACAGCAGGCGCTCCACGATGCCGCCAACCTGCGGCCGCACCTCGGCCTGCTGCGAGGCCTCGGCGCGCCCCGCCAGTTCGCGGGTCAGGGTGACCGGCTCGGATTTCAGGGTGACCACGGTGACCGGCGTGGGCGCGGCTTGGGCGGGCGCCGCGTCCTTGCTGCTGCATGCGGCAAGCGCAAGCGTGGAAGCGATCAGGGCGGCCGGCAGGGCGGCGCGCGAACGGAGGCTGGACATGCGGAAAGACTCGAGGAGATGACGGAAAAGGCGAGATGACAAGCGTCTCTGGGCCTGGATTGGCGCGTAGAGTGAACGATCATTCTCTTTTAGTCAACAGCCGGGAATGCATCTGCAGGGGCGTGGGCAGGCCCTGCGTTCAGGGTGCGTCGCGACGAGGCCGATACCTGCGCCTACAGTTCGCCGGTGCCGCCGCGCTCCCGCACCGCCGCCAGGAACGCCCGCAGCGAGGCCGGCTTCACCGGCTTGGTCAGCACCCGGTAGCCGCGTTCGCGCGCGGCCTGTTTCAGCGCGGCGCTGCCGTCGGCGGTGAGCAGGGCGCCGGGCACGTTGCCGCAGGCGGCACGCAGGGCGTCCAGGGTGTCCAGGCCGTCGAGGCGGTCGTGCAGGTGGTAGTCCACCAGCAGCACTTCGGGCTGCCGGGTCGCCAGCGCCAGCGCGGCATCCACCGTGTCCGCGCACAGGACATGCACGTTCCAGCGCTCCAGCAGGGCGCGCATGCCGGCGAGAATGTCGGGATCGTTGTCCACGCACAGCACGCGCAGGCCGTCCAGCACCGGGTCTGGCGCTTGGGTGGAAGTGGCCGGTGCCGGCAGCGCGGCGGTTTCGCCGCGCGGCACGGTGATCGAGAACATCGAGCCGCGGCCGGGCGTGGAATGCGCATCCAGCGCATGCCCGAGCAGGCGCGCGATGCGCTGGCAGATCGACAGGCCCAGGCCCATGCCGCGGCCGTCCCAGTCGAACGGCTGCTCGTAGCGGTGGAACTCGTCGTAGATCTGGCGCATGTGGTGCGCGGGGATGCCGGGGCCGGTGTCCCATACCTGCAGCACCGCCTGCGTCCCGCGTCGGCGCGCGGCCAGCACGATGCGTCCGCGCGGGGTGTAGCGCAGCGCATTGGCGAGGAAGTTCTGCAGCACCCGGCGCAGCAGGCGCGGGTCGCTGCGCACCGCCAGCGGCGGCGCGTGCACGCGGATCCCGATGCCGCGCGCCGCTGCCATCGGCGCGGCCTGCGCCGCCAGCTCGCGCAGCAGCTGGCCGGCGTCCAGGTCGCGGATGGCGGGCGTCAGCGCCCCGGCATCCAGTCGCGACACGTCCAGCAGGCCGTCCAGCAGCTCCTCGGCGGCGCGCAGCGAGGCGTCAACACGCTCGGCCAGGTGGCGCTGCTGGGGCGCGTCGTCGGTCTCGCGCAGCGCCGAGGCGAACAGCCGCGCGGCGTTGAGCGGCTGCAGCACGTCGTGGCTGATCGCCGCGAGGAAGCGCGCGCGCGATTCCTGCGCCGCCTCGGCCTCGCGGGTGCGTTCGGCCACGCGCTGTTCCAGGGTTTCGTTGATGTCGCGCAGCTCGCGCTGCGCGTGCACATGCTCGGTGACATCGGAATAGCTGGTGGCGTAGCCGCCGCCCGGCAGCGCCTGTCCGCGCAGCTCCACCACGGTGCCGTCGGGGCGCAGGCGCACGGTCACGTGCGGCGAGCCGGCGCGCATGTAGCCCAGGCGCTTGTCCACCTGCGCCTGCACGTCGCCGTCGTCGAGCACGCCCAGTTCGCCGCGCTCGATGTTGTAGCGGATCATGTCGGCGATCGGCCGGCCCACGTAGAGCATCCCGTCGGGATAGTCGAACAGCCGCTGGTAGCTGCGGTTCCACGCCACCAGCCGCATCTCGCGGTCGACCACGCTGACGCCCTGGTCGATGTTCTCCAGCGTGGTGGACAGGATTTCGCGGTTGAAGCGCAGCGCCTGCCCGGCTTCGTCCAGCACCGCCACTACTTCCGCCACCTCCATGCCGGAGCCGCGCAGCGCGCTGGTCAGCACCCGCCGCGCCGAGGCCGCGCCCAGCGCCGCAGCCAGCAGGCGTTCGGTGAACTGGATCCACTGGCGGTCGGCCTGCGCCGCCGGCGCCAGCTCCCGGCCCACCGTCTTCGCCTGCTCGGCGAACGCGCGCTGGGCGGTGCGCTCGCCGACGATGCGCTCGGCAAGCGAGCGCAGCTCGCCGACCCGCACACTGCCGCGCCAGTCGTCGCCGGCCAGGCTGCGCTGCTCGGCATAAGGGTCGAGGAAGGGCGCCGCGCGCAGGCGTTCGTCCAGGCTCGGCCGCCAGCGCATCGAGACCAGCAGCAGCGCGGCCACGTTGGCCAGCAGCGAGCAGACCGTGCCGTGGGTGAGGGGATCCCAGCCGGACAGTCCGAACAGCTGCTGCGGCCGCAGCCAGCCGATGCCGAACGGGCCGGCCTCGACCCAGCCGGCATCCAGCCAGCCCGAGCGCGCCAGCGTGGGCAGCAGCAGGGTGTAGGCCCAGACCACGAAGCCCGCCAGCAGCGCGGTTTCGGCACCGCGCCGGCTGGCACCGCGCCAGTACAGCCCGCCGATCAGCGGCGGCGCGAACTGCGCCATCGCCGCGAACGCCATCAGCCCGTAGGTGGCAAGGTCGGTATCGCTGGCGCTGGCGCGGTAATAGCCCCAGGCCAGCACCGCCAGCAGCACGATGGCGGCGCGGCGGATCCACAGCACGGTGGAGGCCACGTTGTCGCCAACCAGGCCGAAGCGCAGCAGCAGCGGCATCGCCAGGTCGTTGCTGACCATCGTCGCCAGCGCCACGCTCGCCACGATCACCATGCCGGTGGCGGCGGAAAAGCCGCCGACGTAGGCCAGCAGCGCCAGCGCACTGTTGCCGTCGGCCTGCGGCAGCGCCAGCACGAAGCTGTCCGCCGGCACCGCGCCGTCGCTGCCGAAGCGGGCCACGCCGGCCACCGCGATCGGCAGCACCATCAGGCTGATCACGATGAGATAGGCACCGAACAGCCAGCGCGCACGGCGGATGTCGGTCACGTCGGCGCATTCCACCACCGCCACGTGGAACTGGCGCGGCAGGCAGACGATGGCGGCGAACGCCAGCAACGTCTGCGCGACGAAGCCGACCGGCGGCGCGCTGGCCACCAGCGCGCGGGTGGCGTCGGCCAGCGGGATCGCGCGCGCGTCCAGCCAGAACATGGCGAACACGCCGATCGCCACCAGCGCCACCAGCTTGACCAGCGACTCCAGCGCCACCGCCAGCATCAGGCCGGGGCGATGCTCGGTGGCGTCCACCTGCCGCGTGCCGAAAAGGATCGCGAACAGCGCCATCAGCGCCGCCACGTACAGCGCCGGGTCGCCCCAGACCGAGGCGCTCGCGCTGCGCCCGCCCAGCACGTCCAGGCTGATCGCCACCGCCTTGAACTGCAACGCCAGGTACGGCACCGCCGCGATCAGTGCGATCAACGCCACCAGCGCCGCCACCTGCTGCGAGCGGCCGTAGCGGGCGCCGAGGAAGTCGGCGATCGACACCGTGCTCTGCGATTGCGCGATCAGCGCCATCCGCTCCAGGATGCGCCAGCCGAACAGCAGGAACAGCAGCGGGCCGAGATAGATCGGCAGGTAGCCCAGGCCCTGCCGCGCCGCCGTGCCGACCGCGCCGTAGAACGTCCACGACGAGCAGTACACCGCCAGCGCCAGGCTGTACACCAGCGGCCGCAGCCAGTTGTTGCGGGGATACAGCGGGTGGCGGTCGCCCAGCCAGGCCACGCCGAACAGCAGCGCGGCATAGCCCACGGAGACCAGCAGCAGCGCCCAGCCCGGCAGCACCTTTGCCTAGAAACCGTAGCGCAAAAAACCGCCGTCCACGGCGATGCACTCGCCGGTGACGTAGCTCGAGGCGGGCAGGCACAGGAAGGCCACCGCGGCGGCCACTTCCTCCGGCTCGCCCACGCGGCCCATCGGCGTGCGCAGCAGCACTTCGTCCAGGTAGTCCGGATCGGCCAGCTTGCCGCTGGTGCGGCGGGTGCGGATGTACCACGGCGCCACCGCGTTCACGCGGATGCCGTCCTCGGCCCACTCGACCGCGAGGTTCTTGGTCATCTGGTGCAGCGCCGCCTTGCTCATCCCGTAGGGCGCGCCGCTGCGCACGTGGGTGAGCCCGGACACGCTGCCGATGTTGACGATGCTCGATGCCGCATGCTTCGACAGCAGCGGATGCGCCAGCCGGCACAGCTCGAAGGCGGAGAACAGGTTGGTCTCGAAGATCCCGCGCCACTGGTCCTCGCCGTAGTCCAGCGCCGGCCGGGTGAGGTTGCCGCCGGCGTTGTTGACCAGCAGGTGCAGGCCGCCCTGGTCGCTGGCCCAGTCGAGGATTTCGGCGCGCTGTTCGTCGTCGGTGACGTCGGCCGGTAGCGCCAGCACCGCGTCCTCGGGACCGGGGAATTCTTCCTCCAGTTCCGCGCGCGCCTGTTCCAGCAGGTCGGGGTCGCGCGCCACCATCAGCACCTGCGCGCCGAAGCCCAGCAGTTCCCGGCAGATCGCCAGCCCGATCCCGGCGCTGGCGCCGGTCACCAGCGCGCGTTGTCCGTGCAGGCTCCAGCGGGGCGAATGCATGCGCGTCTCCGGAAAGATGTCGGGGGTAGGATAAGCGCAAGCCCGCCGCCGGAAACCGTCATGCGCCGCATCCCGTGGTTGTCCCTGCCCGTCGCCTGCCTGCTGGCGGCCTGCACGCCTTCGCCGCCGGATCCCGAGCGGCCGCCGGAGCCGAAGGCCGCGGCTTCGAACGTCGCCACGGCGGACGCGTACAAGGACGCGGCGCGCGCCGCCGCCGCGAGCACGCAGGCGCAGGCCGCGGACGCCGCCCGCGCGGCCGACGCCGCGACGCAGTAGCCGAGCAGACGCATTCCGCGGCGATGCCCAGGAGCCCGTCACGTTATGCGGTGCGCACTCTCGCCGCGCCTTCCGCCGGATGCCTCGTGTAGGAGCAACTGTCTTTCCTCAAGCCGGTAGGGTTCTCCATTCCGAACCGTCG
>NZ_JAXOFT010000032.1:0-16689 GCF_036409385.1 Thermomonas sp. LB-4
GAACATGCCAGAAAGTTCTACTTATGGGGTGTCTGCCGATCGGGGAAGCTTACGGATGGACGGGGACAACGACGGCGTGCCCTGCGAGCAGCAGTGGTGCGGCTGATTGGCGGCAGCCGCCTGGACGCCGCTTCCGGATAGTTGGCGCTGCACGCGGGCCATTCGTCGCCGCTTTCCCGATTCCGTGCCGGATTCCGGCAGGTTCGTCGCGCGGCGGTTGCCGGTGCCTGCTGCCGACAGCAACGTAGGCGCTCCAATCAGGCCCTTGGGAGCCCGACATGAAAGCGCTGCTGGCATTGCTGGTCTGGTGCGTGCTGTTCGTCCTGTGCTGGCCGCTTGCCTTGCTGGCGCTGGTCCTGTGGCCGCTGGTCTGGCTGATCGCGCTGCCGTTCCGACTGGTGGGCATCACCTTCTCCGCGCTGTTCGCCTTCCTGCAGGCGGTGCTGTTCCTGCCGGCGCGCCTGCTGGGCTGGCGCCCCGGGCCCCGCGCAGCAGCGGCCTGACGAGGTCACCCGCGACTTGCAGCGATGCGGATCTTCTGTTTTGGCGCGGCAGCGGATTTGCGGATGGCGGCAGCCGCACGCAGCCGCGGCTGATCGCGTTCGATGTGAGGATGCCGAACTGCGCGCGCTTTCTGGCCGATGGCACCAACGAGATCGAAGGCCTGCGGCCTTGCCGTTGCCAGCTCCAACGCGTCCAGCTGCGCCCTCAGTCGCGCAGCGCCAACCGCTGCCCCAGCCGCACCGGGCTTTCCGCGTGCAGCGCCGGATCCAGCGTGGCCACGCCCTTGGGCAGCAGCACGATGACCGTGCTGCCGTAGTTGAAGCGGGCCATCTCGGCGAAGCTTTCCAGGGTGATGCCACGGCCGCGGTAGTCCTTGCGGGTGATGGCGTCGCCGTAGGCGGGGATTTCCACGCCGCCCCACACGGTTTCCACGCCGGACACCAGCAGCGCGCCCACCATCACCTGCACCATCGGGCCGAAGTCGGTGTCGAAATGGCAGACCAGGCGCTCGTTGCGGGCGAACAGGCGCGGCACGCTGGCCACCGCGTCCGTGCCCACCGAGAACAGGCGGCCGGGGACGTGCACGGTTTCGCGCAGGGTGCCGGTCCACGCCATGTGCACGCGGTGGTAGTCGCGCGGCGACAGGTACACGGTGGCGAAGCTGCCTTCGCGGAACGGCGCGGCATCCGCCTCGCTGCCCAGCAGTTCGGCGGCGGTGAAGCCCTGGCCCTTGGCCTGGAAGATGCGGCCGTCCACGATCGACCCGCACTGGCTGATGTGGCCGTCGGCCGGCATCAGCAGCGCGCGCGGGTCCGGATCGGGCGTGCGCGCGCCGGGCTTCAGCGCGCGGGTGAAGAAGGCGTTGAAGCTGGGGTAGGCGGTGGGATCGGGCTCCGCGGCTTCGCTCAGGTCCACGCCGAACTTGCGGGTCACGGTGTCGATCAGCCACTGCTTGAGCGAACGGTTGGTGGAATAGGCCAGCCGCCGCGCCAGCGAGGACAGCAGGCGGTGCGGCAGCACGTAGGTGAGGGCGGTGAGCGGGCTCATCGGGCGGCCTTGGTCAGCATCTCGAGGTCGGCGGCAATGCCCTTCATATCGAACGGTGGCTGGGTCACGCCGGCCATGCGCCCCTGCGGATCCAGCAGCACCAGCGCGGCGCTGTGGTCGATGCTGTAGTCGGCCGGATCGCCGCTGGCGCCGGGCACCTTCATGAACACCAGCGACAGCGAGCGGGCGAACGCTTCCAGCTGAGGCAGCGGCGCGGTGGCGGCCAGCGACTCCGGGTGGAAAGCGCGGGCGTACTGGGCCACCAGCTGCGGGGTGTCGCGCTCCGGGTCGGCGGAGACGAACAGCACCCGCGGGCGGGTGGCGGCGGGCAGGGTGGCCCACAGCTTCTGCGCGCCGGCCAGCTCCGCCAGCGTGGTGGGGCAGACGTCCGGGCAGTGGGTGAAGCCCAGGAACACCACGGTCCAGTGGCCTTTCAGGCTGTCCTGCGTCAGCGGCTGGCCGCTTTCCTGCTGCAGCGCGAACGCCGGCAGCACGCGCGGGGTGGGCAGCAGGGTCACCGCGCGGGTGGCGGGCAGCGCGGGCGCGGGCGCGGCCGGCGCGTGCAGGCGCTGCGAGGCCCACAGCCCCAGCCCGGCGGCGAGGGCGGCGACGATCAACACGGGGACAAGGCGTCGGGACATGAACGTCTGGCATGGAAGCGGCCCGCCATGATACCGGGGTGCCACCGCTATACTTCAGCGCCTTGCCCAGCTGTTGCCGCCATGTCCCAGGAACTGCAGACCATCATCGACCTGATCCGCTACGGCGCCAGCCGGTTCAACGCGGCGGGCCTGACTTTCGGCCACAGCTTCGACAACGCGCTGGACGAGGCGACCCAGCTCACCCTGCACGCCCTGCACCTGCCGCACGACCTGTCGCCGGTGTACGGCAACGCCCGCGTCACCGAGGCGGAAAAGGAAGACGTGCTGGGCCTGTTCCTGCGCCGCATCGAGGAGCGCATCCCGGCCTGCTACCTGACCGGCGAGGCGTGGTTCGCCGGCCTCAGCTTCAAGTCCGACCCGCGCGCGCTGGTGCCGCGCTCGCCGATCGCCGAACTGATCGAGTCCGGCTTCCAGCCCTGGCTGGGCGACCGCGACGTGCGCCGCGCGCTGGACCTGTGCACCGGCTCCGGCTGTATCGCGATTGCGATGGCGCACTACAACCCGGACTGGCACGTGGACGGCGTGGACATCAGCGACGACGCGCTGGCGCTGGCCCGCGAGAACGAAAAACGCCTGCACGTGCAGAACGTGCGCTTCGTGAAGTCCGACCTGTTCTCCGGCCTGGCGGGCGAGCGCTACGACCTGATCGTCACCAACCCGCCCTACGTCACCAACGACGAGACCGACGCCCTGCCGCGCGAATACGCGCACGAGCCGGAACTGGGCCTGCGCGCGGGCGACGACGGCCTGGACCTGTGCCTTCGCATCCTGCGCGACGCCCCGCTGCACCTGTCGGAAGACGGCCTGCTGATCTGCGAAGTGGGCGAGGCCGAGCAGGCGCTGGCCAAGCTGCTGCCGGAACTGCCGCTGGCCTGGGTGGAATTCAAGGTCGGCCAGATGGGCATCTTCGTGGCCGAGTGCGCCGACCTGATCGAACACAACGCCCGCATCACCGCGCTGGCCGCCGCGCGCGAAGCGGGTGCGCCGCCTGCGGGGCTGTTCTGATTCGATGAACACCTTCGGCCACCTGCTGCGCGTCACCACCTTCGGCGAATCGCACGGGCCGGCCATCGGCTGCGTCCTCGATGGCTGCCCGCCCGGGATCGCGATCGCGCCGGAGGACTTCGTCGCGGATCTGAAGCGGCGCGCCACCGGCAACTCGCGCCACGTGTCGCAGCGGCGCGAGGCGGACGAGGTGGAGATCCTGTCCGGCGTGTACGAAGGCGTCACCACCGGCACCCCCATCGCGCTGCTGATCCGCAACACCGACCAGCGCAGCAAGGACTACAGCGCGATCGCCGCGCAGTTCCGCCCCGGCCATGCCGACTACAGCTACTGGCAGAAGTACGGCATCCGCGATCCGCGCGGCGGCGGGCGCAGCAGCGCGCGTGAGACCACGATGCGCGTGGCCGCCGCCGTCATCGCCAAGAAGTGGCTGGCCCAGCGCGGCGTGACCGTGCGCGCTTGCGTGGCGCAGATCGGCGACATCGTGCCTGCCAACGGCGGGCCGCAGGCGCATGACTGGGCGGCGGTGGAGGACAACCCGTTCTTCTGGCCCTGCGCGGCGCAGGTGCCGGCGCTGGAAACCTACATGGACGCGCTGCGCAAGTCCGGCGATTCGGTCGGCGCGCGCGTGCTGGCGGTGGCCGAAGGCGTGCCGCCGGGCTGGGGCGAGCCGATCTACGGCAAGCTCGACGGCGAGTTGGCCGCGGCGATGATGTCGATCAATGCGGTCAAGGGCGTGGAGATCGGCGACGGCTTCGCCTCGGTGATGCAGAAGGGCAGCACGCATCGCGACCAGATGGCGCCCGAGGGCTTCCTGTCCAACCACGCCGGCGGCATCCTCGGCGGCATTTCCACCGGCCAGCAGATCTCCGTGTCGGTGGCGTTCAAGCCCACCTCCAGCCTGCGCCTGCCGGTGGACGGGCTGGACGTGGACGGCAACGTGGTGGAGATCGTCACCACCGGCCGCCACGACCCCTGCGTGGGCCTGCGCGCGCCGCCGATCTGCGAGGCGATGCTGGCGCTGGTGCTGATGGACCAGGCGCTGCGCCACCGCGCGCAGTGCGGCGACGTGGGCGAGGTCGGTCCGCGCGTTCCGGGCACGAAATCCACCTCCGACATCAAACGATAGCGGCGCGCCGCCGGCTTGGCCCTACGGGCAGCAGCGCGCCGCAGCAGGCAAGTCCAACCCCAATCCATGCTGTAGGAGCACCGCAGGGGCGCGACCGGGCCCGGTGCCATCGCGCCCCTGCGGTGCGCTCCTACAAGTTCCAGGAGTTTCCAGATGAGCAAGCAATACAAGGTGGCCGTGGTCGGCGCGACCGGCGCGGTGGGCGAGACGATGCTGTCGATCCTGGCCGAGCGCGATTTCCCGGTGGGCGAGCTGGTGGCGCTGGCCAGCGAGCGCAGCGCCGGCGGCCACGTCGACTTCGGCGGCGACGACGTGCTGGTGCAGGACCTGGCCACGTTCGATCCGTCCGGCATCGACATCGCGCTGTTCTCCGCCGGCGGGTCGGTGTCCAAGGAATACGCGCCGAAGTTTGTCGCGGCGGGTGCGGTGGTGATCGACAACTCCTCCACCTTCCGCTACGACGACGACGTGCCGCTGGTGGTCAGCGAAGTGAACCCGGAGCAGGCGCGCAACCGCCCGCGCGGGATCATCGCCAACCCCAACTGCTCCACCATGCAGCTGATGCCGGTGCTGGCGCCGATCCACAAGCGGTACGGCATCGAGCGCATCAACGTGGCCACCTACCAGTCGGTCTCCGGCGGCGGCCGCAGCGCGATGGAGGAGCTGGGCAAGCAGACCGCGGCGCTGCTCAGCTTCCAGGACCCGCAGCCGTCGAAGTTCCCGGTGCAGATCGCCTTCAACCTGATCCCGCACATCGACGAGTTCCAGCCCAACGGTTACACCAAGGAAGAGATGAAGCTGGTGTGGGAGACGCAGAAGATCCTCGGCGATGCGTCCATCCAGGTGAATCCCACCGCGGTGCGGGTGCCGGTGTTCTTCGGCCATTCGGAAGCGGTGAACATCGAGACGAAGAAGAAGATCACCGCGGACGAGGCGCGCGCGCTGCTGCGCGAGGCGCCGGGCGTGGAAGTGGTGGACGAGCACAAGGCCGGCGGCTACCCGACGCCGGTCACCCATGCCTCTGGCAAGGACCCGGTGTTCGTCGGCCGCATCCGCGAGGATTTCTCGCACCCGCGCGGGCTCAACCTGTGGGTGGTGGCCGACAACATCCGCAAGGGCGCGGCGCTCAATGCGGTGCAGATCGCCGAGCTGCTGGTGGCCGAAGGCTTGCCGCCGAAGGCCGCGCGCGGCTAGAGTCACGGCGCCAAGGGCGGGGGATGGAGTTCAAGTGATCGGAACATTGCGCACAGCGGTGGTGGCCGCGCTGTTGCTGGCAGCGGGCAATGCGTGGGCGCTCGGCCTGGGCCAGATCCAGGTCAAGAGCAAGCGCAACCAGCCGCTGCTGGCGGAAATCCCCATCGTCTCCACGACCCCGGGCGAGCTGGCCGCGCTGCAGGCGCGGCTGGCGTCGCCGGACACCTTCCGCCGGGTCGGCCTGGCGCCGCCCAGCGGCGTCGCCGCCGACCTGCAGTTCAGCCTGGGCAGCGATGCCAGGGGCAGGCCGGTGATCCGGGTGACCACGATCCGCCCGGTCGAGCAGCCGGTGCTGAGCTTCCTGATCGAAGTGGACTGGGGCGCCGGCCGGCTGGTGCGCGAGTACTCGGCGCTGATGGATGCCCCCAACACCGCCGGGGCGGCCTTGCCGCCGGATGTGAGCGCCCCGCAGACGCCCGCGCCGGCGCTGGTGCGGCGTCCCGAGCGGGCGGTTCCCGCGGCGCCGGCTGCCCGCACGCCCGCGCCAGCCGTCACTCCGTCCTCGACGGCTGCGCCGGAATCGGTGCCCATCCCTGCAGAAGCACCGACCCCATCCAATGCGTTGCCGGTGCCGCAACCCGTGCGTTCGGCGCCGGTTGCGGCGGTCCCGGCAGCAGAGCCCGGGCCGGATCCCGCGCAGTACGGCCCGATCAAACCGGGCGAATCGCTGTCGAAGATCGCCAGCGGGCTGGATCTGCGCCGCAGCTTCAGCCTCGACCAGACCATGCTGGCGCTGCTGCAGGCCAACCCCGATGCGTTCCTGGGCGACGACGTCAACCGCCTGCGCAGCGGCGCGGTGCTGCGGGTGCCGTCGCGGGAGGATGTGGCCAGGATCAGCGCCGAAGAGGCTGCACAGGTGGTCCGCCAGCAGACCCGCCAGTGGCGGCAGGCACGGCGCGCGGTGCGCCAGCCGGACGCCGCGCCGGCGACTGCCGCCAGCGCCGCCAGCGCGGCGGCCGCGCCGAAGCCGGCGCCTGCTTCGAACGTCAAAGCACCCATGGCCAAGCCCGCGGCGGCGGCTGCAGCGGCCAAGCCGGCGGCGGCACCGCGGCGGGAAGAAGCGCGCCTGCAGATCGTGCCGCCGACGGCACCGGGCAAGGCCACGGGCAACAGATCCGGCACCAGCGCCGGTGGCGAGGGCAGCATGCTGCAACAGGAATTGCGTCAGCGCGACGAGGACATCGCGGCCAAGTCGGCCGAGATCGGTGAACTGAAGGAGCGCCTGGCGGAGCTGGAAAAGCTCAAGGACGAACAGCAGAAGCTGCTGTCGCTGAAGGACAGCGAGCTGGCCGCCGCGCAGGCGCGGCTGGCCGAGGCCAACCGGGCCGGGCAGGTCCGGACTGCAGTGCCCGCCACCAAGACCGGCACCCAGCAGGCCGCGCCCGCCGACGCTGCGGACAAGTCCACGATGATGCCGTGGCTGTGGGGTGGCCTTGGCGTGGTCGCGCTGGCGCTGCTGGCCTGGCTGGTGGGGGGGCGCCGCAAGCAGTCTCCGCCGCCGCGGCGCAGCGTGTTCGACAGCGAGACGCTGGCGGCCGGCATGGCCGCGCCCGCACTGGCCGACACCGCCGCCCCGGAAGCGCCCGCCGCCAATGCGGCGGAGGCGCCGGCTGCTGCGCCGACGCCGGTAACCGCTGCGGCCGACGCGTCCGCGGACACCGATGAGGCGGTCGCGGCCGACGCCCCGGCCGATGGCGCAGCCGCAATCCCTGCGGACGCGCCGGCGGCGGCTCCCGCAGCAGCCGCGGACACCCCCGCCTGGCATTCCAGCTGGGTGAAGGTGGAGGCCGCGCCGCAGCCGGCGCCGGTGGATGCCGCGGCGGAGCAAGCCGTGGACACCGGCGCGGATGCTCGCGCCGCGGTCGTCGATGACCTTCCCGATCTGGCGTCCGTGCCCGCGCAGGCCAGCCCGGAGCAGCGCTTCAAGCTGGCACGCGCCTTCCTGGACGTGGGCGACGAGAACTCCGCGCAGCAGCTGCTGCTGGAACTGCTCGATCACGAGGATGAGGCGGTCAGCGACGAAGCCGCGCGCATGCTCAGCAAGCTGGTGGGTTGAGGCGCGCCGGCGAGAGCGAAGCGATGCGGCTGGCACTCGGGGTCGAATACGACGGCGGCGGCTTTTCCGGCTGGCAGCGGCTGAGCCCGGCCGGCGCGCTGGAGGCTGACGGCAGCCTGCAGACCGCGCTGGAGATGGCGCTGTCGAAGGTGGCCGCGGCGCCCATCGACACCGTCTGCTCCGGCCGCACCGATGCCGGCGTGCACGCGCGCTGCCAGGTGGTGCATTTCGATACCGAGGCCGCCCGCGACGCGCGCGGCTGGATCCTCGGCACCACCGCCAACCTGCCGCCGACCATGGCGGTGCGGTGGTGCGTGCCGGTGGCAGACGACTTCAATGCGCGCTTCTCGGCGCGCGCGCGCCGCTACCGCTACCGGATACTCAACCGCAGCGCGAGGCCGGGATTGGAGCGGCAGTACCTGGGCTGGGAGCGCATGCCGCTCGACGCGGCGGCGATGCACGAAGCCGCGCAGGCGCTGCCGGGCGAGCGCGATTTTTCCGCCTTCCGCAGCGCGCAGTGCCAGGCCACCCATGCGCGCCGCAACCTGCAGCAGATTTCCGTCACCCGCGCCGGCGACGAGGTGGTGGTGGAAGTGCAGGCCAATGCGTTCCTGCATCACATGGTGCGCAACATCGTCGGCTCGCTGCTGGTGGTGGGGCGTGGCGAGCGGCCGGTGGCGTGGATCGCCGAGTTGCTGGAGGGGCGCGACCGCACCGTCGCCGGCCCCACCGCGCCGTCGGCCGGGCTGCTGTTCCTCGGGCCAAAATATCCGCCGCACTGGAACCTGCCGGCCGAAGCCTGCGGGGAGTTCGAGTAGGCCATGGCCGGATCGCACTTCCGCACCCGCATCAAGTTTTGCGGCCTGACCCGGCCCGGCGACGCGCGCCTGGCCTGCGAGCTGGGCGTGGACGCGGTGGGGGTGATCTTCGCCGCGCGCAGCCGGCGCCGGGTTGCGCCGGCGCGGGCGGCAGCGGTGCGCGCGGCGCTGTCGCCGCTGGTGGCGCTGGTGGCGCTGTTCATGGACAACGACGAGCGCGAGGTGCGCGCGGCGATCGACGAAGCGCGGCCAACCCTGCTGCAGTTCCACGGCGGCGAGGACGACGCCTTCTGCCGCCGGTTCGGGCTGCCCTATCTCAAGGGGCTGGGCCTGGGCGGCATCCGCGTGGACGCGGGTGCGCTGCGCGCGCGCTGGCCGCACGCGGCCGGCTTCGTGCTGGACGGCCATGCGCCCGGCGCGGCGGGTGGCAGCGGGCAGCGGCTGGACCCCGCGAGCATTCCGGCGGACCTGGATCGACCCTGGCTGCTGGCAGGCGGGCTGGATCCGGACAACGTCGGCGCGGCCGTGCGCGCGGTGCGCCCGTGGGGGGTGGACGTGGCCGGCGGCATCGAGCTGGCCCCGGGGGTCAAGGACGGACTGCGCATGCGCCGCTTCGTGGAGGCCGTGCGTGCGGCCGATGCGGACCCGGCCGGCGCCGGGATCGGGTAGGCTATGGCCACGCCATGAAGACATCCAACCGCCCCCGCGCACCCTTCGGCCGCTCGCTGCGGCGATGGCGGCGCGTGCCTGCGGCGGCGGTGAGATAACGCCGCGCTTGCCTGCGCGTCCGGGTCCCGGGCGCGCGCCCATCGCATCGTTTCGACCTGCGCCAGCGGCGTTTCCGCCGCGCGCGTTCCGACACCGGAGACTTCAGCGTGACCGCTTCCAGCCCCCAGGCCGCGCCCGCCGCGCCCATCGATTTCCACGCTTACCCCGATGCCGACGGCCATTTCGGCCGCCACGGCGGCCGCTTCGTCGCCGAGACCCTGATGGGGCCGCTGCAGGAGCTGGCCGACGCCTACGACGCCGCGCGCGTCGACCCGTCCTTCATCGCCGCCTTCTACAAGGACCTGGCCCACTACGTCGGCCGGCCCAGCCCGATCTACCACGCGCAGCGCCTGAGCCGCGAAGTCGGCGGCGCGCAGATCCTGCTCAAGCGCGAGGACCTGAACCACACCGGCGCGCACAAGATCAACAACACCATCGGCCAGGCGCTGCTGGCCAGCCGCATGGGCAAGACCCGGATCATCGCCGAGACCGGCGCCGGCCAGCACGGCGTTGCTTCCGCCACCGTGGCCACGCGGCTGGGCCTGGAGTGCGTGGTCTACATGGGCGCCACCGACATCGAGCGGCAGAAGATCAACGTGTACCGGATGAAACTGCTGGGCGCGACGGTGGTGCCGGTCACCAGCGGCTCCGCCACGCTCAAGGACGCGCTGAACGAAGCGATGCGCGACTGGGTGACCAATGTGCGCGACACGTTCTACATCATCGGCACCGTGGCCGGCCCCGACCCGTACCCGCGGATGGTGCGCGACTTCAACGCCGTGGTCGGCCGCGAGGCGCGCGCGCAGATGCTGGCCGAGTACGGGCGCCTTCCGGACGCCGTCACCGCCTGCGTGGGCGGCGGCAGCAACGCCATCGGCATGTTCCACGCCTTCCTGAACGACCCGGCGGTGCGCATCGTCGGCGCCGAAGCCGCGGGCGATGGCATCGAGACCGGCCGCCACGCGGCGTCGCTGGCGGCGGGCCGCGTGGGCGTGCTGCACGGCAACCGCACCTACGTGATCTGTGACGACGACGGCCAGATCACCGAGACCCATTCGATCTCCGCCGGCCTGGACTACCCGGGCGTCGGCCCCGAGCACGCCTTCCTGAAGGACACCGGCCGCGCCGAATACGTGGGCGTGACCGACGAGGAGGCGATGGCGGCGTTCCACCGCCTCACCCATACCGAGGGCATCCTGCCGGCGCTGGAGTCCAGCCACGCGGTGGCGCAGGCGATCAAGCTGGCCCGTGAACTGCCCAGCGACAAGCTGGTCCTGTGCAACCTGTCCGGCCGCGGCGACAAGGACGTGCACACCATCGCCGCGCGCGAGGGCCTGTCGCTTTAGCCTATCTCGCCCGGGCGCTCGGCCATACGCCGCAGCACGGGCAATCCAGTAGCAGGGGGCCGTCCCGCGGCCCTTGTGGGATTTGGCCTGCGGCCCGGTTTCGGCGAGAATGCCCGGTTCCACTTCACCTCATCCATCCAGGAGTCCGGCCATGGCCGAAGAGAATCAGGCCCAGCCCGCGGCCGAACAGCAGAACGGCACCCAGTTCCCGCCGCAGTTCTTCGATTGCGTCAACGAATACCTCGAGCTGACCAACAAGCAGTCGCAGCAGTACGGCGAGAAGAACATCAGCCTGGCCGCCCTGTTCGCCAGCGCGCGCTTCAACGCGCACGTGTTCCTGGCCAACGTCAAGCCGATCGCCGCCGCCGAGGAGCGCACCGCGTTCCTCGACTACATGAGCACCATGTACCGCCGCATGCTCAACGAGCACCTGGACGGCATGGGCGAAGAGCGCGGCATCGATGTCGGCGACTCCGAGCTGGCCGACGAGTACAAGGCCGCCGGCGTCAAGATCGGCCGTCTCAAGGACGCGCCGGCTGCGGCCAACGAATGACCCGTCTGCAGGAACGGCTGGGCGCGCTGCGTTCGGCCGGGCGCAAGGGGCTGGTGCCGTTCATCACCGCCGGCGACCCGTCGCTGGCGGCGACGGTGCCGGTCATGCACGCGCTGGCGCAGGCCGGCGCGGACGTGATCGAGCTGGGCGTGCCGTTCTCCGATCCGATGGCGGATGGTCCGGTGATCCAGCGCAGCTCCGAGCGCGCGCTGGCGCGCGGGGCCGGGCTTGCCTGGGTGCTGGACTCCGTGCGCGCGTTCCGCGAGCGCGATGCGGCTACCCCGGTGGTGCTGATGGGTTACCTCAATCCGGTCGAGATCCGCGGCGCGGCGGCGTTCGCCGCCGATGCGGCGGCGGCCGGCGTGGACGGCATGCTGCTGGTCGACCTGCCGCCGGAAGAGGCGGAGGAGTACCGCGCGGCCTTCGCGCGCAACGGACTGGCGCTGATCTCGCTGGCCTCGCCGACCACGCCGGAGGCCCGCCTGCAGCGCCTGTGCGAACAGGCCGACGGCTACCTGTACTACGTGACCTACGCCGGCGTCACCGGCGCGGCGCACCTGGACGTGGGGGACGCCGGCCGCCATCTGGCGGACCTGCGCGCGATGGCGAAGGCGCCGGTGTTCGCCGGCTTCGGCATCCGCGACGCCGCCAGCGCTGCATCGATGGCGACGCATGCCGACGGCGTGGTGGTGGGCAGCGCGCTGGTGTCCGCGATGGAAGGCAGCACCGGCGAGGCGGATGCCGCCGCACGTGCCGACGCGTTCCTGCGCCCCCTGCGCGCGGCGCTGGATGGGCTGGCCGTTCCGGCCTGAGTAGTAGACTGGGCGCCGTCCGGGCCCGGCCCGGATGGAAGCGGGCAATCGTGCGCGCGACGCAACCTGCGGTGATCGAAACGAATGAGCTGGCTTAAGAAACTGATGCCGGGCACCGGCATCCGCACCGACGCGGGCAGCGAGCGCAAGCGCAGCGTGCCCGAGGGCCTGTGGGAAAAATGCGAGCGCTGCGGTTCGGTGCTGTACCGACCCGAACTCGAGGAGAACCTCGAGGTCTGCCCGAAGTGCGCCTTCCACATGCCGATCCGCGCCCGCGCGCGGCTGGCGGCGCTGCTGGACGACGGCGCGGGGCGCGAGATCGGCGCCGAGTTGGGCCCGACCGACGTGCTCAAGTTCAAGGACCAGAAGAAATATTCCGACCGCATCAAGGCCGCGCAGAAGTCCACCGGCGAGCGCGATGCGCTGGTCGCGCTGGAAGGCAAGCTGGCCGGACATGACCTGGTCGCCGCCTCGTTCGACTTCGCCTTCATGGGCGGCTCGATGGGCTCGGTGGTGGGCGAGCGCTTCACCCTGGCCGCCGAGCGCGCGCTGGAGCTGCGCTGCCCGTTCGTGTGCTTCACCGCCAGCGGCGGTGCGCGCATGCAGGAAAGCCTGTTCTCGCTGATGCAGATGGCCAAGACCTCCGCGGCGCTGGGCCGGCTGCGCGCCGCCGGGTTGCCGTATGTCTCCGTGTTGACCCACCCCACCACCGGCGGCGTGTCGGCCAGCTTCGCCATGCTGGGCGATCTGAACATCGCCGAGCCGGGCGCGCTGATCGGTTTCGCCGGGCAGCGGGTGATCGAGCAGACCGTGCGCGAGAAGCTGCCGGAAGGCTTCCAGCGCAGCGAATTCCTGCTCCAGCATGGCACCGTCGACCAGATCGTCGACCGCCGCGAAATGCGCGAGCGGCTGGCGCACCTACTGGCCATGCTGATGAAGCGCCCGGCCCCGGCCGACGGCGCGGAGGCAGCGTGAGCACGCGCAAGTATTTCGGCACCGACGGCATCCGCGGCCGGGTCGGCGAGGGCCCGATTTCCGCCGACTTCGTGCTGCGCCTGGGCAATGCGTACGGCCATGCGCTGGTGGCGGCCGCGCGCGACCGCCAGGAGTGGCGCAAGCCGATGGTGGTGATCGGCAAGGACACGCGCATTTCCAACTACATGTTCGAGGCGGCGCTGGAAGCCGGCCTCGTCGCAGCCGGCGTGGACGTGCAGCTGATGGGGCCGATGCCGACCCCGGCGGTGGCGCACCTGACCCATTCGATGCGTGCCGACGGCGGCATCGTGATCTCCGCTTCGCACAACCCGCACCACGACAACGGCATCAAGTTCTTCTCCGCCCAGGGCGAGAAGCTGGATGACGCCACCGAGCTGGCCATCGAGGCTGCGCTGGACGCGCCGTTCTCCACCGTGCCTTCCGAAAAGCTGGGCAAGGCGGTGCGCACCCGCGACACCATCGGCCGCTACGTCGAGGCATGCAAGAATTCGGTGCCCAAGGGCTTCCACCTCGGCGGCATGCGGATCGTGGTGGACTGCGCCAATGGCGCCACCTACCAGCTGGCGCCGCTGGTGCTGCGCGAACTGGATGCGCGCGTGGACGCCATGGGAGTCGAACCCAACGGCGTCAACATCAACGAGGGCGTGGGGTCCACCCATCCCGAAGCACTGGCCGCGCGGGTGCGCGAGAGCGGCGCCGAGCTCGGCATCGCCTTCGATGGCGACGGCGACCGGGTGCTGTTCGTCGACGGCCAGGGGCGAGTCTGCGACGGCGACGACCTGCTCTACGTGCTCGCCTGCGACTGGCAGGAAAGCGGCCGCCTACGTGGGCCCGTGGTCGGCACGCTTATGACCAACTTCGGCTTCGAACGGGCGCTGGCGGCGCGCGGGATCGCCTTCGTGCGCGCCAAGGTCGGCGACCGCTACGTGCACCAGCAGCTGCTGGCCCACGACGGCGTGCTGGGCGGCGAGGCCAGCGGCCACATCCTGTGCCTGGACCGCGCCAGCACCGGCGACGGCATCGTCAGCGCACTGCAGGTGCTGGAAGTGCTGCAGCGCCGCGGCATCGGTCTGGCCGAGGCGCTGAAAGACCTGCGCAAGGTGCCGCAGAAGACCGTCAACGTGCGCTTCGCCGCCGGCAGCAGGCCGGCCGAGGCCGCCAGCGTGCAGGCCGCGCTGGCGCAGGCGCAGCGCGCGGTGGAAGGCCGCGGCCGCGCCTTCCTGCGTCCTTCGGGCACGGAACCCGTGGTGCGGGTGACGGTCGAAGCCGACGACGCCGCGCTGGTCGAATCCACCCTGTCCGCGCTGGCCGACGCCGTGCGCGCGGCCGCCTGATCCCAACGCCGTGATTCCCGCGCCGGCGGGAAGGAAGACCGCCATGACCCAGCAGATCCCGACCTTGGACATCCGCCGCTTCACCCATCCTTCCAGCGCGGCCGACCGCCAGGCCTTCGTCGACGAGCTGGGCGCGGCCTACCGCGAGTGGGGTTTCGCCGGCATCCGCAACCACGGCATCCCGCAGGCGCAGATCGACGAGGCCTACGCCACCTTCAAGGCTTTCTTCGCGCTGCCGGAAGCGGTGAAGAAGCAGTACCACGTGGCGGGCGGCGGCGGTGCGCGCGGCTACACGCCGTTCGGGGTGGAAACCGCCAAGGGTTCGAAGCATTTCGACCTGAAGGAGTTCTGGCACATCGGCCGCGAGATCCCGCGCGATTCGAAGTACGCCGCCGACATGGCGGAGAACCAGTGGCCGAAAGAGGTCCCCGAGTTCAAGCGGGTCGGCTACGGCCTTTACCAGTCGTTGGACGCGCTGGGCTCGCAGGTACTGTCGGCGCTGGCGCTGCACATCGGCCTGGCGGAGAACTATTTCGCGGACAAGACCGATTCCGGCAACTCGATCCTGCGCCCGATCCACTACCCGCCGATCACCACCGACGACATCCCCAACGTGCGCGCCGGCGCGCACGAGGACATCAACCTGATCACCCTGCTGGTGGGCGCCAGCGCGGAAGGCCTGGAAGTGCTGTCGCGCAAGGGCGAGTGGGTGCCGTTCACCGCGGACGCCGACACCATCGTGGTCAACATCGGCGACATGCTGCAGCGCCTGACCAACCACGTGTACCCGTCCACCACCCACCGCGTGGTGAATCCGCCGGGCGAGAAGGCGCGCCAGCCGCGCTATTCCACGCCGTTCTTCCTGCACCCGAACCCGGATTTCCTGATCGACGTGCTGCCGTCCTGCATCACCCCGGACAACCCCAGCCGCTATCCGGAGCCGATCACCGCGGAAGGCTACCTGCAGGAACGCCTGCGCGAAATCAAGCTGAAATAAGGAGCGTCACATGCGTCGCAAACTCGTCGCTGGCAACTGGAAGCTGCAGGGCAATCGCGATTTCGCCCATGCGCTGGTCGCCGACATCGTGGCCGCCGGCATCGAAGGCGCGGAGCTGGCGGTGCTGCCGCCGTATCCCTACCTGGCCGAGCTGGTGGCGAAGTTCGACGGCAACGGCGTCGCCTTCGGCGCGCAGGACGTGAGCGCGCACGACAAGGGCGCCTACACCGGCGAGGTGGCGGCGGCGATGCTGGCCGACGTCGGCGCGCGCTACACCCTGGTCGGACATTCCGAACGCCGCCAGTACCACGCCGAGAGCAGCGAGCTGGTGGCCCGCAAGTTCATGGCCGCGCAGGCCGCGGGCCTGCAGCCCATCCTCTGCGTCGGCGAGAGCCTGGAGGAGCGTGAGGCCGACCGCACCGAGGAAGTGATCGCCGCGCAGCTGGCCCCGGTGCTGGCACTGGCGGGCGTGGCCGCGTTCGCCGATGCGGTGGTGGCCTACGAGCCGGTGTGGGCGATCGGCACCGGCCGCACCGCCAGCCCGGAGCAGGCGCAGGCCGTGCACGCCTTCATTCGTAGCCAAATCGCCGCGCTCGATGCTAGAATTGCCGATTCGCTGCCCCTGCTGTACGGCGGCAGCGTCAAGCCCGACAACGCGGCCAGCCTGTTCGCCCAGGCCGACGTGGACGGCGGGCTGATCGGTGGCGCCTCGCTGGCGGCCGCGGATTTCCTGGCCATCGCCCGCGCGGCGGCCTGAACACCCAAGAGAACGCGCAGATGTTGCTGCAATTCATCCAGATCCTGTACGTGCTGGTGGCGATCGCCATCATCGCCTTCGTGCTGCTGCAGCAGGGGGCTGGCGCCTCGGCCGGCTCCGGGTTCGGCGGAGGCGCTTCGGCCACCGTGTTCGGCGCGCGCGGCGCGTCCAACTTCCTGAGCAAGAGCACCAAGTGGCTGGCGATCACGTTCTTCGTGATCAGCATGGGCATGGCGATGTACGCCAGCCGGCAGGCCAACCGCCAGGGCCCGGCCAAGGCAGACCTCGGCGTGATGGCGCAGCAGCAGGCGCCGGCTCAGCCGGCGGCGCAGGTGCCGACCGCACAGGTTCCCACCGCCGCCGCGCAGCCGCCGGCAGCGGAGACCCAGCCGGCGCCGCCGGCGCCCGCTCCGGGCCAATGACGGCCGGCGCGACACGTTCTAGAATTGTGGTTCGCGGTCGCAAGACCGCAAATTTTGCCCAGGTGGCGGAATTGGTAGACGCACTACCTTGAGGTGGTAGCGATTTAGGTCGTAGGGGTTCGAGTCCCCTCTTGGGCACCAATCCGGAAAACCCCGCTTCGGCGGGGTTTTTTCTGGTTCTTCTCCCAACTGAGGGGAAAGGCGCACGGCCGACCGGGCAGACTTGCTG
>NZ_JAXOFT010000033.1:0-16429 GCF_036409385.1 Thermomonas sp. LB-4
CTCCTGCCCCATCATGAGGCTTAACTGAAGTGTCCGTGTTAGCGGGGTAGAACCCCGTGTTCGTGCTCCCAGCGGGTGATTCGTCTATAGCTCGCGGTCGTGCATTTCATCCGCATCGGGCAGCGGGGGCAGGCGGATGACCAATACTTGTGCAGGGTCAGGCCCTTTTCTTCGGCCGTGAAGCGATGGATCGCCCTTTCGCCTGCTGGACATTCGTACTCATCCGCGGCTTCGTCGTAAATGAAGTCCCGCTTGTCGAACCGGCCTTCGGCCTTGCTGTTCGACGTGAGCGGCTTGGGCACCAACGGAATCACGCCTGCCTCCTCGCACGCCAGGATCTCCGGTGCATTGAAGTAGCCACGATCTGCCAGCGCCGTCATACGTTCGGTGCCAAGGGCTTCCCTGGCCTTCGTTGCCATGCGCGAGAGCTGCGCGCGGTCGTGGCCGTCGTTCGTCACGTCATGAGCGACGATCAGATGATGCTTGGCGTCGACCACCGCCTGGACGTTGTAGCCAACCGTGCCTGTGCCCCGACCGCTTGACGTCATTGATCTTGCGTCCGGGTCCGTCAGCGAGATCTGGTGATCTGCTGCGGCCTCAAGCTGCTTTTCGATGGCATCAAGCTTCTCCATCTGCGCGCGCAGCTTCGCCAGCTTGTCCTTCAGATGTGGTGCACGCCCCTCCGGCAGCAAGGCAGGGTCGCGGTCCGCTCGGTCCAGTTCGGCGAGGTATCGCGCAACGCTCTCCTCCAACTGCTGCCGGCGTCCTCTGACCTTACCAACGGTGAAGTTGCGGTCCCGGCTGTTCACCGCTTTGAGCTTGCTGCCATCGATCGCGACGATGGCATGCGAGAAGACCTTCATGCTCCGGCACAGTGCAACGAACCGGCTGCACACGGCCGTGATTGCAGCGCCGTTGTCCTTGCGGAAGTCGGCGATGGTCTTGAAGTCCGGTGCCAGTCGTCCGGTCAGCCAGATCAGCTCCAGATTCCGTTGCGCCTCCCGCTCCAGGCGACGGCTGGACTGGATGCGGTTGAGGTAGCCATAGATGTAGATCTTGAGCAGCACCGCGGGGTGATACGCAGGACGGCCACCGGCCACGCGATTGGCGGCCTCGAAGCCAAGTTCGCTCAGATCGAGTGCTTCCACAAAGGCATCAACCACCCGAACGGGGTTGTCCTCATGGACGAAGTCTTCCAGCCGATCAGGGAGCAGAAGCCCTTGGGAACGATCAACGCCATCCACGAATCGCTTCATGCAGAGCACCCATCAGCCGGTGCTCAGATCATGCCAGTGGAGGCGGGGTTTTCACACAGCCTCGGCCGGAAGCTGCCATGCCATCGGCCTCCCCGATAAACATCCTTAACCTCCTTTCCTGCATGCGCAGTACGGCCGTAGACGCGACCAGGGCATCGCTGTCCGGCAAATGCAGGAGGGAGTTCAGCGCGGTGATCGAGGCCTCGGTGTAAACGGCACTCAACCGCTACTACCCGCTCCACGCCGAGTGGCTTCGAACCGAAGTTATGTTCAGCGGAGGTGCCGGGGGGTCAGGAGCGAATCATTGGAGGCAGATCCTGCGATCCAGACGCTTAGCGTCATACGCAGTGCGTCAGCCGCATCGTGAATGTCCAACTCGCTATCACTAGTCGCCCCTCGCAGGAAGGATATGACGTCCACGCTCCACGCAACGGATGTGGCGCTGGCCCTCAGGATGTTTTTCTCTGGCTCGTTCATCCGTCGCAGGATAGCCCACGCCTGTCAATACTTTGAAAAACATGCCTCATGGAGCACCTCTCCCCAGCTTCGATCGAAAGCGGGTTACAAGCTGTGCCCCAACGGGTTGGAAACCCGTCGCTAATGTCGGCCTGAAGGTCGGCCTTAGCCGTAGTACTTTCGACACGCAGTTGCATACTCGTTTATCTACTTGGGGCTACAAGTGGACACCCTCCTCTGGGAGCGTGTTCAGCTCTCTCGAGAGTCAAAATTAGCTTGCCTGTATCTGAATCAAGCGGTGACAGCGAACTGTCCGTCGGTTATCGCTCGAGTGGCGTCTCTCGAATCGACCAGTGTCGATTTCATCGGGTGACGTGTAGGCGCACTTCAACGCGGCGGTTCGGGATCAGGCACTCGCGCAGCGCGGCCTGAGGCTTCACGCCGTCGCACTGCTGCACCTGATCACCATCGCCCTTGAAGCTGTAAGTGACGTTGGCGGCATCAATGCCACGCTCCAACAGCAGCGCACGCACGGTCTGCGCGCGACGCTCGGACAGCGCTTGGTTGTAGTCGTGGCCGCGACCCTGCAGACGGTCGGCATGGCCGACCAGTTCGACCTTGGCCAGGGTGAGGCCTTCCTCGCGCAGGCGGGCCAGTTCGCGGTCCAGGCTCTGCAGCGAATAGGCGCGGATGTCGCTGCGACCGGAGCGGTCGAACTCGAACAGCACGTTCGCCGTCAGCACCGTGTCCACCGGCAGCACCGCCGGCGCCGCGCCGCATTGGCGCGTGGAGGCTTCGGCATCGCTCACCCAGTCTTCGGCGATCTGGATGTACGGCTTGGCATGCCGCCACTGCTGCTGGTTGAACTCGTTGCCCGCATGGACCAGTTCAACCTCGCCGCAGGCCACGGCCTGCTGCGCACACGCAAAGCCCGGCGTGCCATGGATCGCGCCCAGGCGCTTCCACAGGTCTTCGCGCACGCGGGCGGCACCATTGACCAGCGGCGTATCGGTCGGCAGCGGCGTGACGCCCTGCTCCATGCCCACGATCAGCTTCTCCGACTCGGTCAGCGCTTCCTGCGGGAAGGCGCTGCGGTCGTTGCGCGAATACTCGTGGAAGGACACGTCCAGCCAGCATTGCGCCTTCGACAGATGGTAGTCGCGGATCGGGCGGCCGCCGTCGTTCAGCGCCTGGATACGGCCCTGGGTGTGCTCGTAGCCGGTCAGGTCGGCGTGGATCGTCTCGTCGGTGATCCGATCGCGCGCCGGCGTCAGCTGCGTCTGCTGCGCACCGGCGGTGAAGGCGATGCAGGCCAGCACGGCCGCGCACAGGAGGGAGGTTTTGGTAGTGGTCATGTCGGTAATCCTCAGCGCACCGGATCGCGGTAGCGGGCGTCTTCCCTGCGGAAGAGGTCTTCGTCGAACTTGAAGCGCAGGCGGATGAACGCGCCCTGCTGCGTGTACTCGTAGCCGGTCAGGTCGTTGTCGCCGCGGAAGCCGGTGGCGTTGTAGCCCACCGACAGCCACAGGTTCTGCCGCAACAAGCGACCCACTTCCATGCCGAACGCGTACTGGTTGGCGCCGTCCTGGCCGCGGAACGTCGAGCCCAGCACGCCGATGTCCCAGTTCTCTGTGATGTCGTAGACGATGCGGCCGGACAGCAGCACGGCGTTGAAATCGTCGTCGACGCGACCGGTGTCGGCGTAGAAGAAGCTGTCCTGCTGCCACTTCGCCGCCACCCGGCCGGTCAGCCACCACGGACGCGACGGGTGCCAGTCCGCGTGCGCCGAGATGATGTGCGCGCTACTACGGATGTCCTGGCCGGTGTCTGAGCCGAAGCCGGAGCCGTCCATGCCGCTCTCGTCCTTCTCCAGCTTGTACTCGTAGCGGGCCAGCGCGTTGACGCGGTTGGTATCGGTGTCGCGATACGCCGCGCCGATCTGGAAGCGGTCCTGCAGCACGTCGCCGCGCGCGTCGTACTCGGTGCGCAACAGGTAGTTGCGTGCCAACAGCGTCCAATCGCGGCTCAACTTGCGCGCGGCCAGGAACTGCAGCAGCGTCGTGTTGTAGCCCTCGTTGGTCGGCGTGCCGGCGACGTCGTCGGAGATGCGATGCTCCAGGCGCACGTTGCCGCGCCACAGCGGGTTGGCGCTGTAGTCCAGCGCGAAACCGATGCCGGTGGAGTCACCGATATTCCCCGAGATGACGTTGGTGTGCTCCAGCGTCGTATCCAGGCGCAGGCCCTCGCGCAGGTCCCAGCGGTTGCGCATGCCCGAGGCGGCCTGGATGTCGCGGCCCGCGATGGCATCGCGCAAGCGGTACTCGGAGAACAGCTGCGTGTCCTTGATGAAGCTGGTGTCCACGCCCAGTGCCACCGTGTCCGCCTCGCGCCCGTCCTGGGTCAGGCCGTTCACGCCGCTGATGCCGGTCTGCTTCTCGTAGCGGCCGTAGATACGGCTGCGTTCGCGCAACTGGTAATCCATGCCCAGCGCCACGCGATTGCGGTCCTCGCCGTGGATGTCCTGCTCCACTTCGCCGCCGAGGCTGAAGCGGTCGCTGGCGCGGTAGCCGAGGCCGATGCGCAGCATGTCCGACGACAGTTCGGTGCCCACCGGCAGGCCGCTGGCCACGTCGTTGGGATTGCCGCTGCTGATGATCGGCAGGCCGGTCAGCGGATCCAGCGGTTGCTGGCCGTAGCCGAGCGCACCGCCGCCGGAACCGGTGGCGTAACCGCCCGTGAGGCCGCCGATGTTGCCGTAGCCGCTGCTGGTGGCCCACGTGTAGTACGCGCCGACCGTCTCGCGGATGGCGCGGTAGCCGACATCCAGCGTCAGCCGGTCGGTGAGCTTCACGCGCGTGCCCGCACTGGCGGCATCGCGTTCGCCGCCATCGGGGTTGCGGTCCTCGCTGCGCAGGCCTTCGGCGTACAGCTCGAAGCGCTCGTTGAGGCGCCAGCGCGTGGTCAGGCTGTACTCGCCGCGGCCGCCGTACAGCGACGAAGCCGGGTTGTTGAACGCAGGATCGGACTGGCCGGCGAACAGCTTCAGGCTCAGCGCTTCGCCCGCATGGCCCAGCTCGACGCGCCACGCATCGCCTTCCACCAGCCCGCTCAGGCCCTGCAGGCCCGGCGTGCCGTACTGGTTGACGCTGTTGGTGTTCACCTCGCTGCGCGTACGCGCGGCTTCGGCCACCAGCCAGGTGTTGGCGCCCAGCTTGTAGCCGATATTGGCGCTGCCCATTTCGAACGCCGCGAAGGGATTGCGGTCGTCGACGTAGGAACCGCCGATCTCGCCGCGTTCGCCCACGCGCAGTTGCGCGTCCGCGCCCAGCACGAGGAACTTCTCGGTGCCCTGGTCCAGTTCGTAGGTGATGCGCAGCGACACCGGATTGAGGTCGCTGTCGAAGGAGGGCAGGAAGCTGTTGAGCAGGATGCGGCCGGAGAACGGCTCGAAGCTGTAGTCCACCAGGCGGCCCAGCGGACGCACCGAGACGATGCGCGAGGGCTGGTTGCGGTCGCGCACCACCACTTCCACCCGCTCGCTGCCTTCCAGCACCGCGTTGTTGCGCAGGCCGTAGGGACCGCTGCCGGCGGCCGGCAGTTCCTCGATCACCTGGCGCAGCGAGTCCTCAATGGCGAAGACGTTGCCGCGCACGCGCGCATTTTCGAAATGCCAGCCCAGGCCGGTCGCGGTGCGGTTGTAGGTGCCCAGCACGCGCTGGCCCGCCTGCGTGCCGAAGTCGACACCGGTCTGCGTGGCGATGTTGTCGCCGGTCTGGAAGTCGCCGTACAGCAGGTAGCTGCGGTCCTTGTCCACGCGCACGTACAGGCGCTCGGCCGAGCGCGCATCGAAGCCGCGCAACGACGCATCGCCGTACACCGGGTAGAACTCCTCCGGTTGGATGTCGCGCAGCAGGCGCGCCCGCACGTCCTTGTCGGAGTCGTAGGCCGCGGTCAGCAGGTACTCACCCTTGATCGTGCCCTTGACGAAGAACGCGGCACGCGCGGCACCGTTGGCCTTGCCGTTGTTGAACTGCTTCTCCCAGCGCCGGATCTCGCGCTCGAAGCCATCGCCCTGCTGGGTGCCGTTGATCAGGCTGTCGCCCTTGCGGCGGAAGTTGATGACACCCTCGATCAGGCCGGTGGCGATCAGCTCGCGCATCTCCGGCACGAAGCCGATCACGCCCTCGGCACTGTGGCCGCCCGAGGTCACGCGCAGCAACACGTCCTGCGGATCGTGCGGGGCCAGCAGTTCGAACTCCGCGCGACCGTTGTGCACGGCCAGCTGGATACCGGGGGTGACCTCGTCGGCGTCCAGCCGACCCGGACCGAATTCATCCGTGCGGCCATCGGCCAGCTTGATGCGACCGCCACTGTGCTCGATGGTGGCGAAGGCGTCGCCGGCCATCGGCTTGCCATCGGCACCGTACAGCTGCACGACGACCTTCACCGGCGACTGCCCGTCGGCGGGCACGCCATCGCGATCGACCTCGACCAGCACGCGGTCCACGCCCACGTTGACGCTGTAGTCGACGTTGCCGGGCTGTGCGTACAACGGTTGTGGCGCGCGGTCCTGCGATTCGGGCGACTGCGGATAGAGCGGCGTGGCCTGGCCGAGGACCGGCGTGAAACGCTGGTCGCCGGACACGGCCTGCGCCTGCACGAGCGTCGGCGTCACCGCCAGGGCCAGCGCCAGCGCGAGGGGGTGGAACGAAGGACGCGATGCGCGCATGGCACGGGATTCCATGAAGGTCGACGGACGCGGGGCGGAGCGGCTCATGGCTGCACCTCCCCGTTGCGCGCGTCATCCGTGCCGGTCGGCGCGCTCGTCGTAGGCCTGGGTTCGACGATCGGCCGCTGGTTGGCCGAGTCGGTGCCCTGCTGCGGGGCACGCGCCGGCTTGCTCTCGAACCGCAGCGGCTGCTGGTTGCGCTCGGTTTCCGGCGCACGGATCTCGCCCTGCGTACGGCGCGCCTTGACCTGCTCGATTACCGGGTTGGAGCAGCTGCCCTCGATGAAGTCGGCGCGGTGCAACTCGCCGTTCTTCAGATCGATGAACAGGCTGTCCGCATCGCCCAGGTTGCGGTTGCTGCTGGTGGTCAGGCGCGAGCCCACGGGCAGGGTCGACGGATCGACCTTCAGCGTGTGGCTCTTCGGCGGCAAGCCGCAGTAGCTGTACTTGCCTTCCGAGTCGCTCACCATCCAGGTGCCATCCTCGAAGTACATGCGCACGCCGGGGATGCCGAGCTCTTCCTTGTCCTGCACGTGGTTGACGTTGCAGTCCACGAAGATCTTGCCCAGCACGCAGCCTTCGTCGGCGAACACACCGCCGCTGATGATCACGCGGTACTCGGCCGGGTTCGACGGCACCACGCCCCCGTTCGGGTACGGCGTCAGCGTGGTCGGATCCACGCAGCCGCCGTCGATCGAGCAGCCGTAGGCGCGCGCACGGTTGATGCCGTCGCCCTGCTGGCTGCCCACGCCCACGCGCACGCGGTAGGTCAGCACCTTCTGCTGGCCGACGGCGAGCGCGCCGACGTCGAACACCAGCGTCGGGCCCGGCTTGCCGAGCGGATTGGCGATGCCGGCGTTGTCGACGCGCGCGGTGCCATCGATGTAGGTGAAACCATGCGGCAGGCGGTCGATGACGTTGACCGTGCCCATCGACGCACCCGCGGTCTGGCGGATGGTGATGGTGTAGACCAGGCTGTCGCCCACTTCCACCGTCTTGCGATCACCGGTCTTGGTGATGACCAGGCCGGGCGCGATCTGCGGATCCAGCGGGATGTGGTTGTGCACCGGCACCGCCACGCCCGAACCCAGGGTCAGCTCCAGGTAGTACGTCGTCGACGTGCCCACCGGGCCGGTCGGCGCGGTCGCGTTCGTCTGCACCGGGTAGCCCTCGCCCGGGGTGGACGGCGGCGTCAGCGACGAGGTCTCCGCCGGGATCATGCCGGACTCGAACGTGTAGCCGGCCGGCGGCGTCACCGCCAGTTGGAAGCGGCACGAGGCCGGGGCGTTCGGGCCCAGCAGGAACTGGTAGAAGCCTTCCGCGCCGACCGTCATCGAGATCGACGTGCCCTGCACGCTATAACCACCGAGCGCGGCGTTCAGCACGTGCTGTTCGGGCGTGTAGCCCGCGCACGTGCCGATCGGCGTCAGGGTGACGCGCGAACCGGGGACCGGCGTGCGCGTCGTCGCGTCATAGACCACGCCACCGGGATTCAACGGCAGGCTCTGCTGCGGCAGGTTCGCACCCGGCGCCAGCACGACGGCCAGGTGCGTGTTGCCACCCTCGTTGCTGCGGCAGGAGCTGGCGGTGCCGTTGGCGATGGCGGTGCTCGCATCGCACGGCACCGGCGCACCGGCGATCGTGTCGCCGCTGACCGGCAGGCCCCACACCACGCCCGTCGCCGGATCGCGGAAGCGGATGCTCAACAGCACGCCGGGCACCTGGTCGGCGATCGAATACGTGCCATCGACACCGGTGGTCGCCGTGCCGACGACCTGGCCGCTCTCGTTCACGACTTCGACGACCCAGCCGGACAGGCGGCGGTCGCCGCCGTCGATGCGACCGAAGTCGCTGCCCTGGTCGAACCACACCGTGCCCGACACCGACGCCGACAACTGCACCGGCGTGGGCAGGCGGCACGCGTTCTGCGTGATCGCCGGGTCGCATACCGGCAGGTCGCCCGGATTGCCTTCGAAGTCGGCGCGTTCGTCCGGCGTCGGCGTGCGGTACTCGTTCTCGCCGCCGCCTTCGACGATCACCGCGTTGTTCACCGGCGATCCCGTCGCGGCGGAGGCCGCCACGCGCACCTGCGCGATGATGCTGTCGCCCGACGTCGCGCCCGCAGCGATCACCGTGCTGCTGGCGCAGCGGAAACGGTCTTCGCCCGGTGCACCGGTACAGGTCCAGCCCACGCCCACGGGCGTCGCGGCGAGCGTCAGGCCGGCCGGCAGGCGGTCTTCCACCACGTAGTCGCCCGCGCTGGGCTGCTGCCCGATGTTGCGCACGCGCAGCGTGTAGGTGGCAGTGTTGTTGACGGTGAAGACGGCCGGCGTGGCGGTCTTGCTGACCACCAGGTCGGGCGAATCGCCGATCTCGCCGAAGTTGTTGTCGATGGAATCGCCACCCGGCGGCAGCACGATGCCGCTGATGGCCGACGGCGTGGTCGTCACCGGCGTCGCGGTGCCCACGACGGTGCCGTCGATCGTGCCGGCACTGGTGATGCCGTTGAGCGTTTCCACCGGCTGCGTCGGCTCGGTCACCGTGTAGGTGCCCGGACGCAGGCCGTCGAAGCGGTAACGGCCTTCGGCGTCGGTGGTGACGGTGACGTTCACCGCCTGGCCCAGGTCGTCGGTGCCGGTCAGCACCACCTGCACGTTCGCGTAGCCGCCCTCGCCCGCATCGATGGCGCCGTTGTTGTTGCCATCGTTGTAGACGCGGCCGCTGATCGCACCGGCCGGGACTTCGCCGAAGTCGTTGCCGGTGATGTCTTCGCCCACGCCCAGCGTGATGCCCGTGATGACGGACGGCGTGGACGTCGGGGGCGTCGCGGTACCGCCCCCGGTACCGGCATTGGTGATGCCGTTGAGCGTGCCCGCAGGCTGCTCGGGTTCGGTGATCGTGTACGTGCCCGGCGGCAGTTCGGTGAACGCGTACGTGCCGTCCGGCTGCGTGGTCACTTCGCGCGTGACGGTATTGCCGGCCGGGTCGGTGCCGGTCAGGCGCACGACGACATTGCCGATGCCTTCCTCGGACGGATCGACGACGCCGTCGTTGTCGCTGTCGCGCCACACGCGGCCGCCGATCGAGCTGTTGAGCGGGATCTCGCCGAAATTGTTGCCGATCGAGCTCGCGCCCGGCGTGGTCAGGTCGATCGCCGCGATCGCACTGGGCACAGTCGTGATCGCCGTGGCGGTGCCCGACGGCGTGCCACCGATGGTGCCGGCCACGGTCTGACCGTTGCTGGTGCCGGTCGGCTGGGTCGGTTCGGTCACCGTGTAGGTGCCGGGACGCAGGCCGTCGAACGCGTAGTCGCCGTTGGCGTCGGTCGTGGTGGTGAGCGACACGCTGGCGCCGGTGTCGTCGGTACCGGTCAGCGTGATGGTCACGCCGTCGATGCCGGTTTCGGCCGCGCCCGACTGCAGACCGTCGTTGTTCGCGTCGAAGAACACGCGACCCGACAACGCCACGCCGAGCGTCTCGCCGAAGTGATTGTTGATCGACGCGCCCCCAGCGGGCAGCACGATGCCGGCCACCGCGCTGGGCACGGTCGCGACCGGCGTGGCGGTGCCGCTGGCGCTGCCGCCGACGGTTCCGGCCACGGTGGTGCCGTTGATGGTGGTGATGCCGCCCACCACCGGCTGCGCGGCCTGCTCGCTGACGGTGTACGTGCCGGCCAGCAGATCGTCGAAGCGGTAGTTGCCGCTGGCGTCGGTCACGACCGCCGCCACCGCGTTGCCCAGTGCATCCACGGTGCCCGCCGGCAGCGATACGCTGACGCCGGCAATCCCGTTCTCGCCGGCGTCGCGCACGCCGTTGTTGTTGGTGTCCAGCCACACGCTGCCGCTCAGCGACGCGGCGCGTTCGCCGAAGTCGTTGCCGCTGGAACCGCTCGCCGGCAGGTTGGTGACGGTGATGGTGTTGGTCGGGTTTTCCTGGCCGTCCGCCAGCCCGGTGGGCTGCGTTTCGACGATGCGGTAGTTCTGGCCGGTGATCGCACCGCCATAGCTGTAGCCGCCATTGGCGTCGGTGGTCAGGGTGACCGGCGGCAGATCGTCGGGCGTGCCGAACAGGCCGTCCGGGCCTGCGCCTTCGATCACCACGGTCACGCCCGGCAGGCCGGGTTCACCGGCATCCTGGTTGCCGTCGTCGTCGCGGTCCAGGTAGACCGTGCCGCTGATGACGGCGTTGGCGAGTTCGCCGAACAGGTAGCCGGTGGCCGCCTGGCCTTCGGTGATGACGATGCCGTCGATGACGTTCGGAGTGGTCGCGCTGCCCGGCGTCGCCGCGTTGCCCGGCGTGTGCCGGCCATCGATGTAGCCGGCGGGCTGCGTCTCGGTGAGGGTGTAGCTGCCGGTGGGCGGCAGCAGATCGCGGAAGACGTAGGCGCCGGTGGCGTCGGTCTGCACGGTGACGTTGACCGGATTGCCGAGCACGTCGGTGCCGGTCAGCACCACGGTGACGTTGGCGATCGGGTTTTCACCGCCGTCGAAACTGCCGTTGTCGTTGTTGGCCGCCGTCGTCGAGAAGTCCTCGAACACCACGCCCGCCAGCGAACCCAGCGTTTCGCCGAAGTCGCGATCGGACACGCCGGCAGACGGCAGCGCGTTGACGTCGATGACGTTGGTCGCGTGCTCGGTGCCGTTGCCGTAACCGGTCGGCTGCGTTTCGGTGACGCGGTAGTTCTGTCCGACCACCAGGCCGGTGAACTGGTACGCGCCATCGGCGTCGGTCTGCAGCACGACCGGTGCCGGATCGTCACCGGTGCCGAAGATGCCGTCGGCACCGGCGCCGGTCAGCGTGATGGTGACGCCCTGCAGGCCGCCATTCGGACGCGAATTGACCGTGCCCGCATCGCCGGCATCGAAATCGCCGTTGCCGTTGCGGTCCACGTAGACGCGACCGCTGATGCCCGACACCGCGTCTTCGCCGAAGTTGAACAGCGTGCCGTCGGTACCGGCGCCCAGGTCGATGGCGCTGATGCGGTCGGTGGTGGCGGCATCGCCGCCCACGCCGCTCCCCGGCGTGCAGCCGGTGGCACAGGCCATGCCACCGATCAGGCCGGCATTCACCGCCGTCGGACGGTTCTGGTAGCTGCCGGCCGGCAGTACCTCGCGCAACGTGTAGACGGTCAGCGGATCGAGGTTGGTGAAGCTGTAAGCGCCGCTGGCATTGGTCGTGGTGGTGGCCACGACGGTGCCGGTGGCGGCATTGAGCAGTTCGACGGTGGCGCCGGCGATGGCGCTGTCGCCCCCATCGCGCACGTTGCTGAAGTTGGCGTCGACGTAGACGAAGCCGGACAGCGATGGCTGGCGTACCTCGGGGAAGTTGTAGCGCACGCCGGCCTGGTTGGCGCCGACGGGAATCGCGCTGATCACCGAGTTGGGCGACCCCGCCGCATACGTGCCACCGAGCGACGGCGCACTGCCACCGGCCGCGGGCGGATCGATCGGACCGTTGACGTAACCGGCCGGCTGGGTCTGGGTGATGGTGTAGCCCGACGCATCGGAGGGCGACAGGTTCTCGAAGCGGTACGCACCGTCCGCCGTGGTAGGCAGGGTGAGGTTCACCGCGTTGCCGTAGAGGTCGGTACCGGTCAGCACGACGGTGACGCCGGCGATGCCGGGTTCGCCCGTGACGGTCTGCTGCGTGCCGCCGTTCCCTGCCGCGCGATCGCGGTCTTCGAACACCAGGCCTTCCAGCGACGAACGCGTGACTAGGATGTCTTCCGTGGCCGTGTTGTTGCCGGGGTTCGGATCCACCTGTTCGGTGGTGATGCTGGCGGTGTTGATCTGCGCACCGGCACCGGGATAGATGGTCCAGCGCACGGGAACGATGACGCGGACCTTGCCGGTCACGGTCACGTCGCCCAGGCGACAGGTCAGCGCCAGGCCGGCAGCGGTACACGTGCCGGTGCCATCGGGCACTTCGTCGCCGCCCGGGTCAGGCCCCTTCTTCTGCCACGTGGCCGCGCCCAGGATTTCCAGGCCGGCGGGCAAGGTGTCGGTGATCACCGTACCGGTGCCGTTCAACGGGCTGGTGCCGGTGCGGTCGCGCGACAGGCTGGCGCCCGGACCGTTGTTCACGCCCTCGATCACCCAGTAGAACGGCTGGCGCAACGCCACCGCCGTGGCGGGCGATGCCGGCAGCGCAACATCCGGGTCGCTGTCCGGCAGGTCGGTGAACACATGCTTGGTCACCCCGACATCAGCGCGCGTGCGGATCGAGGTCTGCTCGTCGACCGCGTTGTCGGATGTATTGGGGTCCGTTTCGGCATGCACCACGCTGACGTAGTTGCGCGCCGTATCGCCGCTGGCGCCGGGCGGCGTCTCGTAGCGGTACTGGACGTAGACGTAGCTGGTCGCGTTCACGCCCAGCACGCCGGGCGCATTGCTGCCGCCGAAGCCCGCACCCGGCACGTCGCACTCGATGCTCAAACCCGCGTCGGTGGGCGTGGTGCCCGTGCCGGTGAACGGATTGGCGCTGGTCACCGTACATCCGGCGGCGCTGAAGGCCGTGGACGGCCCGCCGATCGGGCCGGGCGCGATACCCATGAAACGCACCTGGCGGCCACTCGGCACGCGGTAGGTGTCGTTGATGCGCACGCTGGTCGCGACCGAGGGACCGACGTTGCGCACGGAGATGCGGTACGTGATCAGGTTGTTGGCGGGATTGAGGGCGTCGTAGCCCAGCGGATCCACGCCACCGGTGAAGCCGAGATCGGTCTTGTTGACGATCAGGTCGGCGACGCCCTGCTGGAACGTCAGCGACGCCGTCTTCTGGTCGTCGGCCGCACTGGTGTTGCTGTTGTAGTTGAACGCGCCGTTGGCGTCGCTGCCGGTGGCGCCACCGGTGATGCCGAACGTGGCGACGTTGTCGAACTGGCGGCCGGCCGGATTGTTGCCGGTGTTGACGTTCGGGCGGATGGTGACCAGCATGTCCTCGCTCTGGCGATGCGACATCGACAGCGCCGGACATTCGATGGCCAGCTGCAGCGGCGCGCCGGTCGGGTTCGCGTACGAGGTACCGCCCGCCGTGGCGGTGGCGGTCAGGCCGCCGTCAGGCGTGGCCGTGCAGGCCACCGTGCCCGGCGTGCGCGTGGCCGAAACCAGCACGAAACCGGCATCGTTCGCCGGCAGGGTGAAGGTGTCGCGGAACACCACGCCCGGCACCGTCGCGGTGCCTTCGTTGAGGTACGACATCACGTACTGGCTGTCCACGCCGGCGCGGCCGACGTTGCCGGTGACGATGTTCTTCGCCGTGGTGCGCACGTTGGCTTCGCGCTCGATGCGCACCCAGTCGCTGGCCTGGTTGTTGGCGCCGTTGATTTCACCGACCGAATCCGGCACCGCCGGATCCACGGCGACACCCGCGGTATTGCAGAACGCACCGGTCGCCGGCGCACCCGCGCCGCAGCTGCCGGGGCTCTGGCCCATGCTGTCGAACAGCGGTCGCGCGACAGTGATGACGATGTCCGCGGACGCACCCGGATTGAGGGCGGTGGCACCCGAGCGGCAGACGATCGACGCGCCGGTGACCGGGCAGGTCCAGCCGGCCGGGGCACTGACGGTGATGCCTGTGCTGGGCAGCCCACCGGACGCCGGCACGAAGCCGGGCAGCGTGTCGTTCACCACGATGCCGGTGGCCGGCACCGCGTCGGTGATCGCCAGGTTGGTCACGCGCAGGGTGTAGGTGAAGCTGTTGACGCCCACCGCGATGGTGTTGTCGCCGGCACCGGGCGCGTTGGTCCACTTTTCGATCTGCAGGTCGACGCGATCGTTGGTGGTGCGCGTGCCATCGCCTGCGCAGTCGTTGTTGGGGTTGCGGTCTTCGTCGATGCTGCCGGTGATGGGCTCGAGCGAACCGCCCGAGCCGCCGGTGCACGCGTTGTTGGTCAGCGCCAGGTCGGCGCTGCGCGCACGCGTGATGATGCGCAGGTCGGGCGCATCCGCGTTCCTCGCCAACGGATACCGCGAGGCATCGAGATCGCAGGTGACGACCTGCGCCGGTCCGCCCCCGTTCCACGTCGGCGGCGCGACGGAACACGACCACTCGCCCGCGTTGCCGCCGCTCACGTACTCCTCGCCCGCGGCCAGCACGTCCACCACGCGCACGTTGCCGGTGGCTGCGCGCGGGCCATAGTTGTGCACCTCGATGGTCGAGGTCATGCGGCTGTCGCTGTCGTCACCGCTGCCCGGCCAGATCGCGACCAGTGCCGGCGCCTTGCGCTTCGCCAGGCCGAGATCCGCACCATCCGGCACCACGCTGAACGTGGTGCTGCCGGTGTTGTTGGTCGATACCGCATCCGGCGTGTCGGACGTCACGGTGGCCGTATTGGTGACGTTGCCGCTGCTGTTGGTGCCGTTGGACGGCACCACCGCCTGCACGGTGAAATTGACGATCGCGCCGACGGCGAGATTGCCCGCGAAGGTGCAACCACGCACCGTGTCGCCACTCGTCGTCGCACAGGTCCAGCCGGCGGGCTGGTTGCCGCCGGTCACGGTGAACCCGGTCGGGAGCGTGTCGGTCCAGCGCGGATTGGTCGCGGCACTCGGGCCGAGATTGCGCACCTGGATGTTGAACGTCACCGGCTCGCCGGCGACCGCAGGCGCAGGATTGGCGCTCTTGCTGATCATCAGGTCGGCACCGGGCGTGACCGGCGTGGTCACCTCGTCGGTGTTGTTGCCCACGTTCGGATCCGGCATCGCACCGGCGTTGACCACGGCGGCGTTGGTGATGTTGCCGCTGCCGACATTGACCTTGGCGCGGAAGCTGAAGGACGCGCTGTCGCCATTGGCGACGGCACCGGCGTGGGTCGCCGTCATCGTGCCGGCGTTGAAGGTCCAGCCGGGCCCGATGAAGCTGCCGGCCACCAGCGTGACGCCGGCAGGCAACGTGTCCACCACGTTGAAACCGGACGACGCATTCGGACCGTCGTTGAACACCTGCAGGGTATACGTGACCTCGCCGCCACCGATTACCGGCGACGGCGTCGCGGTCTTCTGCAGGCGCAGGTCGCCCGACTGCTGCAGCGTGGTGCCCTGGCTGAGCTGGTTGTTGTCGGTGTCGCTGTCGCTGCCGAAGAACGGATGCGACGGCGGCAGCGTGTTGAGCGCCTCGCCCGCAGCAGGCAGCATGCCGGCGAAACCCACCGCGCTATGGATCTGCACGGTACCTGCGGCCATCCCCGCCGTGTTCATCTGGATATCGAACGCAACCGAGGACGATGCCTGCGTCAGCGTGGGGATGTCGCAGCGGATACGAACCGGCGAACCGCCCAGGCTCGCGCAGAACGCCGGCAACGTGCCCGGCGTGGCACCGGCCGGCAGGTCGAACAGGGCGACCGCGTCGGAGACCGCGTCGATATCGCCGTTCTCGACTACCACGTGGTAGACGACGGGACCGCCGACTGGCGTCGGGTCGTACCCGGTGTCGGACAGGTTGCTGATCTGCAGGTCGGCCGCGAAAGCCGTGGGTGCTACGCAGCACAGCGCCAGCAACGCCAGTCGCCGCCAGAGCGAGGATGTCGACGTGGATCGCTGCGAATGCTCCCGCTGGAGCAATTCAAATTTCGCGCGCGCAAACGCAGCGACACGTTCCACCGCGCAAGATTGCTTCATCACTTCGAATTTCCCCTGTACCGCACCCATCGCCGTGCGCGATGTCAGCTTTTCAACCCGGCCTCTAAGATGCCTAGATCAGAAAAAGTCAGTGCGTCGATCAAACTTTATGCG
Source organism: Thermomonas sp. LB-4 (assembly GCF_036409385.1). Taxonomy (NCBI): domain Bacteria; kingdom Pseudomonadati; phylum Pseudomonadota; class Gammaproteobacteria; order Lysobacterales; family Lysobacteraceae; genus Thermomonas; species Thermomonas sp. LB-4. The sequence continues at coordinate 16,173 of NZ_JAXOFT010000033.1, forward strand.
GCCAGCAGAGCAGCCCGCATACCCCGACTACAGGCTCAGTATAATTCGAATCACATTAGGTCAAGATGAACATCACAAATGTGAGTTGATTCATGTACTTAAACGCCCTCATGTGCGCGCGTTTCGGAAGCGGCCTGCGAAACCGAGCCCGGAGGCCGCTTGGGAACCGCTTGCTGCTTAGGCCTCCGTCTGTTCGGACATCTCTAGGGAAGGTCTGATCAACACACTCTGAAGCTTCAATCTCGGGCCACAGAGCG
>NZ_JAXOFT010000034.1:0-16076 GCF_036409385.1 Thermomonas sp. LB-4
ACGGTTCGGAATGGAGAACCCTACCGGCTTGAGGAAAGACAGTTGCTCCTACGGAGGGGTGGGCGTGGGCGTGCGCGCGCTCAGCCCAGCTTCGACAGCCGCAGCTGGAACAGCACCTTGGTCACCAGCAGGCGTTCCTCGATGGGCTTGAGCACCAGGTCGTTGGCGCCGTCGCGCAGCAGCGCAGCCTGGTTGTCGCGGTTGTCGTCGCCGGTCATCATCACCATCGGCAGGCGGCGCTTGCCGTAGCGGAACACGTCGCGGATCTGGTTAAGCAGCTCGCGGCCGCTGAGCGCGCCCTTCAGGTACACGTCGCTGAGCACCAGGTCGGCGCCCACGTCGCCGTCCTTGCGGCCGAAGAACTTGTGCAGGTGCTCCAGCGCGTCCTCCGCGCTGATCACGTGCAGCACCTGCATGCCGTGGCGCTCCAGCATGCGCTTGGTGGCCACCGCCACCACCCGGCTGTCCTCCACGTACAGCACCCGCGCGCCCTCGATCGGCGCCGGGTGCACGTAGCCACGGATGAACGCGGCCAACGCGGTCTGGCCCAGCGACTTGTCGAAATAATCGGTGATGTCCTCGGTGAAGGCGCGCGTCTCCAGCGCCTCCTGCGCATTGCCCGAGATCACGATGACCGGCACGTAGGCCTGCCCCGACGCCTCGCGCACGCTGCGCGCCAGCGCCAGGCCGTCGCCATCGGGCAGCACCAGCGCGGTGGTGACCAGGTCGACCGCGCCTTCTTCCAGCGCCTTGCGCGCTTCGGCAATGCCGGCGCAGGCGATCACCTCGGCGCCGGGCAGCTCCTTCAGCAGCGTGTCGCCCACCAGCTTGCGCACCAGCTTGCTGCCGTCGACCACCATCACCCGCGGCGCGTCGCTGACCACGTGGCGCAGATCCTGTTTGCCTGCCATCTCAATGCTCCCGCGGGCGGGCCTGCCGCAGATAATGCCCGGTGACCAGGCCGGCCCCGAGCCAGCCCAGCAGGCCTGCCCCGGCCAGCACGCCGGCGGCGGCCAGCGGATCCAGACCCTGCAGCGCGAAGCTGCTGCCATAACGCGCGGCCAGCGCGGCCAGCGGCGCCTGCAGCGCCATCCACGCCAGCGTGAGGATGCCCAGCGCCAGCGCGCCTGCGGCCAGTCCGTACCAGGCGCCGAGGTAGAGGAAAGGCCGGCGCACGAAGCCGTCGCTGGCGCCGAGCAACTGCAGCACGCCGATCTCCTCGCGCCGCGACTGGATGTCCAGGCGCACGGTGTTGCCGACCACCAGCAGCGCGCCCAGCCCCAGCAATGCGGCCAGCACCTGCACCACCCGCGCGCCGAAGCCCAGCCACGCCTGCAGGCGCTCGCGCCAGCGCGCGTCGTGCTGCACGCGGTCGGTTTCCGGCAGCGCCTGCGCGGCCTGCACCAGCGCGCGCTCGTCGTTGCGCGGAACCACCCGCAGCGCCTGCGGCAGCGCCGCGCGCGCCGCGTCCTCGCCCAGCGCATCGATGGCGGCAGCCAGGTCGTCGCGCTGGCGCAGCTGCGCCAGCGCCTGCTCCGGTGCGACCCGCTCGACCGAGGCCACGTCGCTGCGCGCGCGCAGCACGTCGGCCAGCGCTTCCGCCTTCGCCGCATCAAGGCCCGGCTGCAGGAATACGGTCAACTCGCGCGCGGCCTGGACCTGCCCGCCCAGCCGCTGCACGTTGCCCAACACCACCCACAGGCCCAGCGGCAGCGCCAGCGCCAGCGCCATCACGCCGATGGTGAGCAGGCTGGCCCACGGCTTGCGCAGCAGCCGGCCCAGGCTCGCGACCACGCTGTAGCCGTGATGCTCCAGCCACGCGCCGGCGCGGCTGGAATGCAGGTTCTCGACGCGCTGGTTGCCGGGCTTAGCCATCGGCCAGGTCCTCCGGGGCGATGTCGTCGGTCAGCCGGCCGTGCTCCAGCACCAGCACGCGCTTGCGCATGCGCTTGACCAGCGCCAGGTCATGGCTGGCGATCAGCACGCTGGTGCCGCGCTCGGGCAGGGAGGCGAACAGCGCCATGATTTCGGCCGAGAGGGTGGGGTCGAGGTTGCCGGTGGGCTCGTCGGCGACCAGCAGCTTTGGTTCGGCCACCACCGCGCGGGCGATGCCGACGCGCTGCTGCTCGCCCGCCGACAGCTGCGTGGGCAGCGCGTTGGCGCGCGCCTCCAGCCCCACCCGGCCGAGGATCGAACGTACCCGCTTGCCGATCTCGGCGCGCTTCATCCCGCGCAGCACCAGCGGCAGCGCGACGTTGTCGGCCACGCTGCGATCCATCAGCAGCTGGTGGTTCTGGTAGACCACGCCGACGCTGCGGCGGTGCGCGGCAATGCGCCCGCCGCGGACCTTGGCCAGGTTGCGCTCGTCGAACAGCACCGCGCCGCGGCTGGGGCGCTCGGCCAGCTGGATCAGCTTCAACAGGGTGCTCTTGCCGGCACCGGAGTGGCCGGTGACGAACAGCATCTCGCCCGCGTCCACGGCGAAGCTCACCTCGGACAGCGCGGGCTGGCCGCCGGGGTAGAGCTTGCTGACGTTGTCGAACCGCAAAACCGGCATGCGTGGAATGAACGATGCGAACGGACGGGCAGTATCGCCCGAGCCGGCGCCAGCGGCCAGCGCGGGCGCGCCGGCTCAGTGCTGCTTGCTGGGCGTGCGGGTCACCAGCGACTTCAGCCCGCGGCCGATGCGGCTGAGCAGCGAGGGCTTGTCGACGACGGGCGTGGCGGCGCCGCCGCCCGACTTGTTCGCCGGCACGTACTTCGGCACCGCCGGCTTGGCCGGCTGCTGCGGCGCCGCGGCCTGTGCCGGCGCGGCGCCCTCGGCGCCCTCCAGCGGACGCCCGCCGCGGCGGCGGCGACGCTTGCGCGCCGGCGCATCGCCTTCGGCCGCTGCCGGCTGCGCCTGCGCCACCGCGGGCTTCGGCGCGGCGGCGGCATCGCCTTCCACGCGGGGCTTGCGCGGCGAGCGTGGGCCGCGACCCTCGCCGCTGCGACGCTCGCTGGAACCGCTGCGCTCGCCGGAACGCGGCCCGCCGCTGCGGCCGCCGCGGCCACCGCCGCGCTTGGCGTCCTCGGCCGCGCGCGCCTCGCGCACTTCCTTGAAGATCTCGCCGATGCTCTCGCCTTCCTCGGCATTGAGCTCCACGCCCTCGCGCGGCTTGCGCGGCAGCGCGGTCATCAGTTCCTGGGTGACCGGCTCGGACGGGATCTTCTGCTCGATGTAGGCCTCGATGTCGGGCAGCGACATCGCGTAGCGCTCGCAGGCGAAGCTGATCGCGTCGCCCTCGGCGCCCAGGCGCGCGGTGCGGCCGATGCGGTGCACGTAGTCCTCGGCATCGAACGGCAGGTCGTAGTTGTAGACGTACTGCACGCCGTCGATGTGCAGGCCGCGCGCGGCCACGTCGGTGGCGACCAGGATCTCCAGCTGGCCGGCCTGGAACTTCTTCAGCAGCGACTCGCGCTTCTTCTGCGGCACGTCGCCGGACAGCACGCCGACGCGGTAGCCGGCCCGCTCCAGCGCGCGCGCGACGCGCTCGACGAACGCCTTGGTGTTGACGAACACCATCGTGCGCGCGCCCTCGCTGCGCGACAGCAGGCCCAGCAGCAGCGGCAGCTTCTCCTCGTCGGCCGGGTAGTACAGCTTCTGGCGCACCCGCGCGGCGGTGATGTGCTCGGTTTCCACCACCAGCTTCTGCGGCTCGTTCATGTGCTCGTAGGCCAGCTCCAGCACGCGGTGGCTCAAGGTGGCGGAGAACAGCAGGGTCTGGCGGGTGCCGCGTTCCGGCATGCGGCGCAGCAGGAAGCGGATGTCCTTGATGAAGCCGAGGTCGAACATGCGGTCGGCTTCGTCCAGCACGCACACTTCGCAGGCGTGCAGGCTGACCACCTTGTGCTGCTTGACGTAGTCGATCAGCCGGCCGGGGGTGGCGATGATCACGTCGGCGCCGGCCTGCAGCAGCTCGCGCTGCTTGTCGTAGTCCACGCCGCCGTACACCAGCGCGAACTTCAGGCCGAGGTCGGAGGCGAACTTCACCGCGTCCTTGTGGATCTGGATGGCCAGCTCGCGGGTCGGCGCCAGGATCAGCGCGCGCGGGTCTTCCGGCTTGCGGTCGGCCAGCGCCGGGCGGGTCAGCAGGCGGTTGATCACCGCGACCAGGAAGGCCAGGGTCTTGCCGGTGCCGGTCTGCGCCTGGCCGGCGACGTCGCCGCCGGGCAGCGCCACCGGCAGGGTCATCGCCTGGATGGGGGTGCAGCGGGTGAAACCCGCGCCTTCCAGCCCGGCCAGCAGGTCGGGGTGCAGGTCGAAGGTGGAAAAGGTGATGTCGGTCAGGGGTTTGTCGGACACGGGGTCTGCCTCGGAAGGTGGCAGGCACACGGGTCCAGAACGCCGCGTTGCACTTCGCCACTTGCATGAATGGAGGGCAGCCACGCAGACTGCCGGGACAATTCCGGGGCTGGTCGTTCCCGGCACGGCGCCCTGGAGAATCCGGCGCAACCTTCCAAGTCTAACACCGGCGCGGCCTGCCGCGCCTCGCAACCCTCTGGAGCCACCATGAGCGATACCGTCCTGCACGCCACCGACGCCGATTTCGACAGCCAGGTGCTGGCCTCCGACCAACCGGTGCTGGTGGACTTCTGGGCGCCCTGGTGCGGCCCGTGCAAGATGATCGCGCCGGCGCTGGACCAGCTGGCCGCCGATTACGCCGGCAAGGCGAAGATCGTCAAGGTCGACGTCGACCAGAACCAGCAGACCGCGCTGAAGTACCACGTGCGCAGCATCCCGATGCTGCTGCTGTTCAAGGGTGGCCAGGTGCAGGCCACCCAGATCGGCGCGGTGGGCAAGGCCCAGCTGGCGCAGATGATCGACAAGGCGCTCTGAGCCCCTTCCTGGCGACGTGCCGGTCGGCGCAATGACCGGCGCCGCCCGTGGCGGCCCCGCCCGCTGGCGCGGCGCGTGCGTTCCGACCCGCGGCGCGCACGCCGGAACGCGCACGATTCCCCGCCGCGATCGCCGGCCTTAACTGAACCGGCCGCCGCTGGCCGCTTGCGCGGCAGGCCGCGGCAGTGCTAGCGTTTCGCTCTATCCGGCGCTGCTCCGTCCCCTCTACGGCGCGCCGCACCCCTTCTGATCCACTCCCGATCCGAACCATTTCCCACGATCCGCCCGCCGCCTGCGGGCGCTCGCAACGCAAGCGAGGTTCCCCCTTGTCCGATACCCCCAACGACGCCAGCGGCGAAGTCGCCGAGAAGCGCGTGCGCAAACCCCGCGTGGCCAAGCCGCGCGCCCCCGAACAGTCCGAAATCGCGCTCCCCGCCGCGACACCCGCGGCCGCTGCCGAGGCGCCACCGGCACCGGCACCTGCGCCCGCGCCCGCACCTGCGCCAACTGCCCCGGCACCGCAGCCGCCCTCCGCTGCCGCCCCCGAGTCCGCGCCGCAACCAGCGCGGAACGAGCAACAGCGCGAGGGCGCCCGCCCGCAGGGCGACGCCGGCGGCCAGGACGACCAGGAAGGCGGCCAGTCCCGCGACGGCGGCCACCGCATGAGCCGCCGCGAACGCTTCAAGAACCGCCGCGACCGCCAGCGCGACCGCCAGCGCGACGGCGGCATGTCCGACGACGGCGGCAACGGCGAGACCTTCGTGCCGCGCCCGCACCCGCAGGTGCCGGAAGGCTTCCCCACCTATTCGCTGGGCGACCTCAAGCGCATGCCCGCCCACAAGCTGCTGGAGATCGCCGACCAGCTGCAGATCAGCGAGGGCGTGGCCCGCGCCCGCAAGCAGGACATCATTTTCGCGATCCTGAAGGTGCTGACCCGCCACGGCGAAGGCGTGCAGGCCGACGGCGTACTGGAGATCCTGCCCGACGGCTTCGGCTTCCTGCGCGCGGCCGAGGCCAGCTACCTGGCCGGCCCCGACGACACCTACATCAGCCCGTCGCAGATCCGCCGTTTCAACCTGCGCACCGGCGACCACGTCTCCGGCCGCATCCGCTGGCCCAAGGACGGCGAACGCTACTTCGCGCTGAACATCGTCGACACCATCAACGGCGAGCCGATCGAGGCATCGAAGAACAAGACCCTGTTCGAGAACCTCACCCCGCTGTTCCCGCGCAAGCGCTTCAAGCTGGAGCGCGGCGACGGTTCGAGCGAGGACATCACCGGCCGCATCCTCGATCTCATGGCCCCGCAGGGCAAGGGCCAGCGCGCCCTGATCGTCAGCCCGCCGAAGGCCGGCAAGACGATGATGATGCAGCAGATCGCCAGCGCCATCACCTACAACCACCCCGACGTGCACCTGATCGTGCTGCTGATCGACGAGCGCCCGGAGGAAGTGACCGAGATGCAGCGCACCGTGCGCGGCGAGGTCATCTCCTCCACCTTCGACGAGCCGGCCGCGCGCCACGTGCAGGTGGCGGAAATGGTGATCGAGCGCGCCAAGCGCCTGGTCGAGCACAAGAAGGACGTGGTGATCCTGCTCGACTCGATCACCCGCCTCGCCCGCGCCTACAACAACGTCATGCCCAGCAGCGGCAAGGTGCTGACCGGCGGCGTGGACTCCAACGCCATGCACCGCCCGAAGCGCTTCTTCGGCGCGGCCCGCAACGTCGAGGAAGGCGGCAGCCTGACCATCATCGCCACCGCGCTGGTGGATACCGGCAGCGCGATGGACAAGGTGATCTACGAAGAGTTCAAGGGCACCGGCAACAGCGAAATCCACCTCGACCGCCGCATCACCGAGAAGCGCGTCTACCCGGCCATCGGCGTGAACCTCTCCGGCACCCGCCGCGAAGACCTGCTGATCGAGCCCGACCTGCTGCAGAAGATCTGGATCCTTCGCAAGCTGCTGCACCCGATGGACGAGATCGCGGCGATGGAGTTCCTGCTCGACAAGATGAAGAACACCAAGTCCAACGACGAGTTCTTCAGTTCGATGCGGAAGTAGGCCGTCGCGCCGTCGATGCAAACGGAACGCCCCGCAGCGATGCGGGGCGTTTTGCGTCGCTGTCGCGGTTCGGACCCGCGGCACATCGGCCTGTCTTCCGCCATCGGAGGTGCGCAGCCCATTCCGCGCGGCCGCCATTCCCAGGGCGTTGCGGGCGTTTTCCCGACTCCACCGCCAAGGCGCCACTCCGCTAAAGTGGATCGTCGCGTCTCGCCCAAGGATCAGCCGCATGCAGCACCTGCCCGCCGAGTTCGAAGGCCGCGCCATTCGTCGCATCTACGACGAAACCCGCGAGATCTGGTGGTTTTCCATCATCGACATCGTTCTTGCGCTGACCGGGACCTCCAATCCCAACCGCTATTGGTCGGATCTGAAGCGGAAACTTGGCCGGGAGTCCGGTTCCGCCCAACCTTACGAAGAAATCGTAAGGTTGAAGCTGGAGGCGCCCGACGGCAAGTTGCGGGAGACCGATTGCGCCACGGCCAGCACCCTGCTTCGCATCGTGCAGAGCATCCCGAGCCCACGCGCCGAACCCATCAAATTGTGGCTAGCAAAGGTCGGCTACGAGCGTATGCAGGAACTGGCCGACCCGTCGCGCTCGCTAGACCGAGCCCGCGAAACCTGGAAGAAGCACGGTCACAGCGACAAATGGATCCAGCAGCGCATGACCGGGCAGGAGACCCGCAACAAGCTGACCGACTACTGGGCCGAACACGGCGTGAAGCAAGGCCGGGAGTTCGCCCTCCTCACCAACATCATTCACGAAGAGTGGTCGGGCGTCAGCGTCAAACAGCACAAGAAGATGAAAGGCCTGCAAAGCCAGAACCTGCGCGACCACATGAGCGAAGCGGAGCTGATCTTCACCGCACTTGCAGAGCTTTCAACACGGCAGATCGCCAAACGCGAGCAGGCCCAAGGCATGCCGGGCAACAAGTCGGCCGCGAAAGCAGGTGGAAGAATTGCCCGTGGTGCGCGTCAACAGCTGGAACACCAGACCGGCAGACCCGTGGTCACCGGCGAAAATTTCCTGCCGCCAGTGAAGAAAAGGCGCCTACCGAAGGCGTGACCGAAAATACAACTGCGGTTCAGAGCGACAACGTTCCCTGATCATGCTGCTGCGACTTGGCCTCACTCAGTTAACACTTCGGTAGCGCGACATCAGCGATATGTCGCTTACCGCTGACAGGAGCGCCCGACCGAGATAAGCAGCGAGTCGATGGGAAAGTTGTCAGCAGCTGGAGATGAACTCCGTCGACACAGAGTCTGCCGTGGCCGAGGCCTTCCTATAAGTTCCAATTCGGCGGCGGCGGGACGGTGACCTCGTAGCCGATGCCGATGGCTTTGAAGTGCTCAATCGCGGCATCAATCCTTGCATTCTCGCTGGGGCGGCGTTTGTTGGGATCGTGCGTGCTCTTGGTTTCCCGGATCATGTAGATGCGGTTTTCACCGTCAGCCTGCCGGATGATGGCCCAGTCGGGATTGTAGTCGCCGACCGGCGTGGGCACCTTGAACTTCGCTGGCAGCTTCATGAAGAGCTTGATGTCTTCGCGGCTGTCGAGCATCTCGGCGAATTGGCGCTCGACCTCCGAATCGTAGACCACATGGTCGAAGTCCGTCTTCTGCGTGTTGCGGATTTCCACCATCCGGTCGAAGAAGCGCTCTTTTTCCTCGAGGCCATCGGCTTGCAATTCACGCAGCTCATAGAACGAGCCGCCGATCTTCTCGTACTGGATTCCGTCAACCACGATTTTCGCCAGCTCGCCTTGGATCACCCGCCGGACCATAGCGATGAAGTCGTTTGGGTTGCCAATGAATTGATCCAGTTTGCCGCTACCAACGACGATGTCCACCAACGTAGCGCGTGTCAGCGACGTGGCTTGCTGCAACTCGGTGATGATGTCCGGGAGGTCGTAGTGGCCCGCCAGCTCCTTGGACTGCGAACTCTTGACCTGGTTCACCGCACCGCCACGCAAGACCTTGATCCCGGCCCGAGTGACCTCGATTCGCAATGGCTTGATGCGCTCCTCGCGGCTTATGGCGTAGACGGCCTTTCCCACAAGTTCGGCTGGATCGACTGTGACGCGGTATGTGGTTCGCTGGCTGATGGCGCCCCAGAATGCCTCGAATTCCGGCGTGGCATACAAGGCCTTGTTGAACTTGCGGGCCTTGCGATCCTTCGCGTTCTTGATGTACTTGCCGATCCTGGTCTCGCGTATGCGCTGGATGATGCCCTGCTCATATGGCTTTAGCGCTTCCGGCAGATCCATCGAGAACCCCGCGGCTTCCGGCGTGAACATCGGCGTGGTCTTGCCGTCGCGCAGGTAGTTTCGTGTATGCAGGTGGTTGAAGATTTCCTGCGACACTCTGTAACCAAGCATTTCGTCGGTCGCCTTGCCGTTGGCATCAAGCCTGGGCAGTTTGGCGAATTCACCCGGCCGCACTTGGCCGATGGCCACGCCTGCCATCTTGTATTCGTTCTGCAGGCTGTCGGCGAACGCGGCGTAACTTTCGTTGGCGATCACCGTCAGCGTGGCAACGCCCCGATCGGCGATGCGCTCATAGCCGCGCTCGGTCTTCGCCACCGGCAAGCGCAGGCCGCGCCCGAGCGTCTGCCGGCGCTCCGTGTCCCTGCCCATTTCGCGCAAGGCGCAAATCTGGAACACGTTCGGGTTGTCCCAGCCTTCCCGCAGGGCGGAGTGGCTGAAGATGAAACGCACCGGCTCTTCCGTATCCAGCAGGCGTTGCTTGTCCTGCATGATGAGTTCATAGGCGTCGTCATCGGCTTTGGTCGTGCCGGACGAATCCTGGAATTCGACTTTGCCGCCTTTCCTCTTCAGCTGCGAGAAATACGCCCGTCGCAACGCGCGCGGCTCCTGCGGCAGCAGCAGCCTGAATTGCTCGGATTTGTTGCGTTCTTCTACGAAGACCTGGTCGAACCATTTGACGAACTCGCCGTTGGCATCCTCGTTGTTCGCGCCATCGCCGAGGAAGCTGGAAACCTTGTCCACGAAGAACAGCGACAGCACCTTGATGCCCCTGTCCCGCACGGCGGCTTCTTTCCTGAAGTGTTCGAGGATGGTCTGCCGAATCATCTCCCTGTAGATCGCGTCGCTCGCCCCGCCGAGGGAGTCACCTTGCAGCAAGGTGCCGTGGTTGCTCAGCTCGACGGCCACGGGGTCGATGCCCATCCCGTTGATGCGCCAGCCGTCGTAAGTCGGATTACCGGTGACCGCCGCCAGATCTGCGTCACGCTTGACCGTCTTTATCGCGCGCGCCACCGAGCCGCTCGCCGTTCGGCAGGAAAGCTCCAGCCTGGCCTTGAACGTGCCGCGCGTGTTCGTGACATCGACCAGCTTCAAGTAGGGCGCGGCATCAGCGCCCTGCTGGGCGACGGAATCCACGACGATCTGCTTGACCAGCCCGAAGTCATGCGCATCCACCGGATCGAGCCGGTAGACCAGGTTGCGATGCTGCTTGTGCGTCGCGCTGTAGCGCAGGGTGAACGCGGGATCGAGCTCGCCGACCGCCGATTGCGACAGCAGGGACTCCATGTTCTGCGGTTCGTCCATGATGACCACCGGGCGCGTGGCCTTCAGGTAGTCGATGGGGCGCAGGCCGTTCAACCGGTCGCGGGCCTGATGGATGATGCGCGTGTTCGCGTTCCCGCGGACCGAATCGATCGTCATCACCAGGATCTGGACGCCGGTTGCCGTGGCGAAGGCTTGCACCTCCTCGGCGCGATCGCCGCGGTAGACGCCGGCATCGAAGGGAAGCGCCGGATACAGGTCGCGGAAATGGTCGCGCATCAGGCGGATGCTGGTATTCACGCCCTCCCGGATGGCGACGGAGGGAACCAGGATGATGAACTTGCCGAAGCCGTAGTGCTGCGCCAGCTCGAAGATGGTGCGCAGGTAGACATAGGTCTTGCCAGTGCCGGTTTCCATCTCGATGTCGAACTCGAGCCTGCCGCCCGCGAGCGACCCGCTTTGTTCCAACCCGTTGCGATCCTGCACGGCCTGCAGGTTGGCCAGGATCGCGGCCTCGTCGAGCACCAGGTTGTTGCCGATGGCGCCGATTTCCTGCGCGGTGTCGACCGCCAGCTGCCCCTCGGCGGTTTCCGCACTCGTGCCGCGCAAGGTGACGGAAAGCTTGTCCGCGTCCTTGGGTTGGCCGTCGAACAGATCCACCACGGCCGCGACGGCGTCGAGCTGGTATTGCTGGCGCGGGTCGAACTGGAAGCCGGTGTTGCCCATGTCAGGCCGTCCGCAATTCGACGCCCTTGGTCCTGGCGTACTGGGCAAGATTGGTTTTCAGCTGGTCGTCGCCCTGGAAGGCGTCTTCCAGCACGATGACCTTGCCGGGAGCGGCATCGACCAGGGCGCGCAACTGCTCCAGCGTGGGCTTGATGCTTTCATCCACGTAAGCCAGCACGCGGTTGTCGCCGACTTCGCGCACGTCCAGTCCGGCGATGGTTTTCGTGACGATGGTTTCGGTCAGCGATAGGCCCAGCTTGAGCAGCAGTTCCGTCAGCAGGTCGTCCTGCGAAGCGTCGTCGTCTGCACTCTCGCGCAGGTCGAGCAGGTGCTGTTCCAGTTGGGTCGGGGTGACTTCGCTGGTGACGCGCCACTTGGCGAAATGGGTGTCGGTCAGTTTGTAGGCGCGGAAGCCGGTGTCGCCCTTGCCGATCTTTTCTCCGGCCAGTTCGATGCGCTTGCGGGAGATGTCGGCAATGGTGGCGAAGCCGGCCTTGCGCGCTTCGGAATCTTCGGGCGTGGGCTCGGGCAGCTGCACCATGATGAAGCGACGGGTGCAGTTGTCTTCGGCGTTGAGTTGCATTACCGCATGGGCGGTAGTGGAACTGCCCGCGAAGAAGTCGATCACCAAAGAGTCATTGTTCGCGGCGACTTGAATCACTCTTTGAATGAGCTCCACGGGTTTTGGAGAGTCGAAAACTTTTTCGCCATTGAAAAATTGACGAACTTCGCGCGTCCCCTTTTTGTTGCCTTCTATGTCAGTCCAAAGATTGGAAGGTCTTTTTTCGCGCCCATCAAGATAGAACTTTTGGTAAGGATGCCAGTCGAGGCTGTTTCCACGCCCCACCTGCTTCCACTCGATAAGCCCCGCTTTTTCCATTTGGCGATAGCGGTCTTGACCACATATCCATCTGCTTTCGTATCCGCTTGGGCCAATGGGAAAAACAAGACTGCCGTCTGGCGCTTCAATACCGTAATGCATGCTTGGTCTATCTTGGCGGCGGTCTTCTCCTCCAGTACGACGAAGCGAGCGAATCAAATATCTTCCTCTTTCGTCAGATTCGTTATAGATAGCGGCATCGTTTTCGCTGAATTCCAGTCCATTTAGAACCGCATCTGAGCTTCTTCGGAATACCAACATGTAGTCAACCATGTTTGTAAATCCGTCAAACCCTCCTCCCGTTGGTGTGCCGGTTGCTCGTGTAATTAGACCAAGGTAGTTGGGTTCACCGAAGACTTCTTTGCCAAGCCTGATGAGGTTATCCACTTCGTTGTCATCTATCGAAATGAAGATGATGCCGTCATCGGTCAGCAGATTCCGCGCCAGCTTCAGTCGCGGATACATCATGTTCAACCAGTTCGAGTGGTAGCGCCCCTCGGTCTCGCTGTTGGTCGAAACCTTCTTGCCTTCCTCGTTCACCTGCCGCGTCCACTCGAGATAGGTGTCCATCCCCTCGGTGAAATTATCCGGGTACACGAAGTCCTTGCCCGTGTTGTAGGGCGGATCGATGTAAATGAGCTTGACCTTGTTGTGGTAGTGCCGCTGCAGGATCTTCAGCACTTCCAGGTTGTCGCCCTCGATGAACACGTTCCGGGTCGTGTCCCAGTCCTTCGAATTGGCGAAGTCGGGCTTCAGCGTTGCCGAGGTGGGCGCTTGCGCAGCGCGCAGCGCCCGCTTCTTGCCGGGCCAGAACAGGCCGAAGCGTTCGCTTTCATCAGCAGTGTCGTCGCCCAGCAGTTCGGCGAGCTTCTTAACGTCGATCTTGCCGTCGGCCATGGCTTCCGGAACCAACTCGGCCAGTTGCGCTGCAAGTTCCATGCGGAAGGCCGGGCTGGCGCCCGGCACGGGTTCCGGCAAATGTTCGAGCGGGGATTGGGGCATGGCGATGCGCAAGGCGATCCTAAAACACAACTTTATATATTGATAAAGTTTAACTTTCCACCTGGCCCCGCGCCTGTTCGTACCGTCGCCGGATGGACAAGCAGCAACGACGCGAGGCGTTCGCAAAACGCTTCATCGCGGCTCTGGAGCGTGAACAGAAGGCGGAACTGAGCGATGGCGAACTTGTCAAGCGACTGGCCCGGCACGGCGTGAGCGTGACCCCTGCGACGGTGGGCAATTGGCGCAACGCCAAGCACATGCCGAAGCTGGAGCAGATGGAAGGCGTGGCGCGTCTGCTCAACATGGATCCGGGAGCGCTCGCATTCGGCGGGCCGCGCATCTCTGAACCGCCCAAGCTATACGCAGCGGCGGACTCGCAGGCTCATGCGCTCATTGAGCGCATCGCGCTGCTGGACGCAAAGGAACGTGCGGTTCTCACCGATCTGGTCGCTCTACTCGAGTCGCGCCGGGTGCGCGCCCCCGGCAAACGTCGCAAGACCTGAGTTCAACCGAGACGCTGCACCCCAGACCACCGCTCCCCCGGCCCCAGCACCACCGGCTGCAACACCTGCCCGGCTTCGACGCAGGCGAAGCGCCGCCATTCGTCCGAGGCGAGGTCCGCGATACGGGCGCACAAGTGTTCGCCCGGATTCCAGACCACCACGTCGCCGAAGCCGTCCTGCTCGATGTCGAGCCGGTGCGCGCCATCCAGCAGCGCCAGCGGTGCGACCACGTCGTTGTAGATGCGGTCGGTCTCCCCGTCGAACGTGACTTCGTAGTCGTGCTGGCGGTGCAGGGTGTCGCCGTTGACGCTGTCTTCGAAGTCGCAGCCCTGCAAGCCTTCGATGGCGGCATGGGCGATGTCGTCCACGCGCAGGTAGCTGTGCAGGGCAGCGGTGAAGGCGAAGGGCGTGGTGCCGGTGTTGCCGATCTCCAGCGCCACCTGCAGTCGTTCGCCGGGCAGGCCGATGCGCAGGCGGGCGAGGAAGGGATGCGGCCAGCCGGCGTCGCTGCCGTCGCCGGACAGCGCCAGCACGGCCTGGCCGCCTTCAACGCCCGCGAATGTCCAGCTGCGGTTGCGGGCGAAGCCGTGCTTGCGCAGCAGGCCGCGCTCGCCGAACTGCGGGAAGATCACCGGGATGCCGCCGCGGATCGCCGTGTTGCCATCGAATACCGCGCGCTCCGACAGGAACAGGCGCTCGCGCCCGTCGGCGAGCCGCCACGACAGGACCTGCGCACCGTGCAGGGAAACCAGCGCAGTGGCGCCTTCGGTCTGGAGGCGGATGCAGGGCGTGCCGCGGAAGGAAACCGATTCGGTCTGCATGCGCGCAGTGTCGCATGCCGGCGCGCTCAGTCCGCGCGCACCCGCCAGGCTTCCGAGAGCGATATCTGGCCGCTGCGCGCCAGCGCTACCGCGGCCTGGGTGATCGGCACCATGCCTTCCTCCATTGCGACGCGGTGGAGGGTGTCGGCCTCGGCGCCGGGCACCACCAGTTCGCGCAGGCGCGGGCTCATCACCAGCAGCTCGTAGACCGCGCGCCGGCCGTGCACGCCCAGGCCCTCGCACTGGGCGCAGCCACGTCCGGCATGGAACACCTCGTCGGCGCCCACGCCCAGCGCCTCGCGGATGCGCGCCGGCACCTGCTCGACCTCGCGGCAGTGCGGGCAGGTGATCCGCACCAGCCGCTGCGACATCACCGCCAGCAGGCTGGCGCGCAGCAGGTAGGGCTCCACGCCCAGGTCCAGCAGGCGGGTGACGGTGGTCGCCGCGGTGTTGGTATGCAGCGTGCTGAGCATCAGGTGGCCGGTGAGCGCGCTTTCCACCGCGATGCCGGCGGTTTCGCGGTCGCGGATCTCGCCCACCATGATCACGTCCGGGTCATGGCGCAGGAAGTTGCGCATCGCGCCGGCGAAGGTGAAGCCGGCAGCGCGGTTGACCTGCATCTGCTGGATCTCGGCGATGTGGAACTCCACCGGGTCCTCGATGGTGAGGATGTTGATGCGCTGCTTGCGCATCTCCAGCAGCATCGCGTACAGGGTGGTGGACTTGCCGCAGCCGGTGGGGCCGGTGGTCAGGAACATGCCGTGGCTGCGCGTCATCACGTCGTCCACGCGCAGCCGGTCGGCCTCGCTCAGGCCCAGCTGGTCGAGGTTCCACAGGCCCTCGCGCGGGTCCAGCAGGCGCACCACCACGCTTTCGCCGTTCACCGTGGGCAGGATCGAGATGCGCAGGTCGACCTTGCCGCCGTTGTCGAGGGTGAAGCTGGTGCGGCCGTCCTGCGGCAGCCGATGTTCGGCCAGGTTCATCGCGCCCAGCACCTTGACCCGGCTGACCGCGGCCGGGTGCAGCGCGCGCATCAGGCTGCGCACCGGCACCAGTTCGTCGTCGATGCGGAA
Source organism: Thermomonas sp. LB-4 (assembly GCF_036409385.1). NCBI lineage: Bacteria > Pseudomonadati > Pseudomonadota > Gammaproteobacteria > Lysobacterales > Lysobacteraceae > Thermomonas > Thermomonas sp. LB-4. Next base: position 15,475 of record NZ_JAXOFT010000034.1, read on the forward strand.
AAGCACGTCGGTGTCGTGCTCGCCAGGGCGCAGGTGGATGTCGGAGGCGCGGCGGGCCACCGCATCGGCGATCAGGCCGTGCACCAGCCGCACGATCGGCTGCTCGCGCGCCAGCCGGTTGGCCTCGGCCTCGCTCTCGATCCCGGCCGCGTGCGGGTCCAGGCCGAGCTGGCGCACGGTTTCGCGATCCTCCGCCAGGTCGTAGCTGTGGGCGATCGCCTCGCGGATGCCGCGTGCGCTGGCCACCATCGGCAGCACGTGGTGGGCGGTGGCGAACTCCAGCGCGGCCATCGCCTGCTGGCTGGTGGGGTCTTCCATCGCCGCGGCCAGCAGGCCATCGTGCAGGCGCAGCGGCACCACCCGCAGCTGGCGCGCCTGCTCGGGCCGCAGCAGCGCCGCCACCTTCGGGTCCACCGCCACTTCGGGCAGCCGCACCAGCGGCAGGCCCAGCTGCTGGGCGTCGCGGTAGCTGCGCTCCTCGGCGTCGTCGCCGCTGGCAAGCCAGTCCGCCAGCGCGATCCCGCCGTCACGTCGCGACGCGAAATTCTTGGTTCATCTCCCAACTCCGGGGAATGCGGCGCGGATCTTGAGGAAGAAGTAGG
>NZ_JAXOFT010000035.1:0-15473 GCF_036409385.1 Thermomonas sp. LB-4
AGCAGGTCAACCGCACGGTGACCCAGATGGACGAAACCACCCAGCAGAACGCGGCACTGGTGGAAGAGGCCACCGCCGCGGCCCGCTCGATGGAAGAGCAGGCGCGCCAGCTCAGCGTCGCGGTGGCGGTGTTCCGGCTCTAGGGGGCGCCGCGGACGGCCGCATCCCGGCCCTCCGCGGCGGTATGCCCGATGGCGCCCGCTCCGGCGGGCCCGGATTCGGGCCGCCGTCGCGGGCTCAAGCCAGCAGCTGGCGTACCTTGCGCAGCGCGGCGATGAAGCGTTCGACTTCTTCGTGGGTGTTGTAGAACGCCAGCGATGCGCGGCAGGTCGTGCCCACGCCCAGCCACTGCAGCAGCGGATGCGCGCAGTGCTGGCCGCTGCGCACCGCGATGCCTTCCAGGTCGAGCAGGGTGGCCAGGTCGTGCGAGTGGGTGCCGGCGATGGCGAAGCTGATCACTGCGGCCTTGTGCGGGGCGGTGCCGTAGATGCGCAGGCCATCGATCTTCAGCAGCTCGTCGGTGGCGTGCGCCAGCAGCGCCTGTTCGCGCGCGGCGATGTTGGCCATGCAGATGGCCGACAGGTAGTCCACCGCCGCGCCCAGCCCGACGAAGCCGGCGATGTTGGGGGTGCCGGCCTCGAACTTGTGCGGGCCTTCGTTGAACACCGTGCCGTCGAAGCTCACTTCCCTGATCATCTCGCCGCCGCCCAGGAACGGGGGCATGGCATCGATGTGGTCGCGCCGCGCCCACAGCGCGCCCGTCCCGGTGGGCCCGCTCATCTTGTGGCCGGTGATCGCATAGAAGTCGCAGCCGACCGCCGGGATGTCCACCGGCATGTGCGGCGCCGCCTGCGAGCCGTCGACCACGGTGACGATCCCGCGCCTGCGCGCTTCGCGGCAGATGTCGGCAACCGGATTGACGGTGCCCAGCACGTTGCTGACGTGGGCCAGCGCCAGCAGCTTGACGTCGGGGGTCATCGCCGCTGACAGCGCATCCGGGTCGAGGCTGCCGTCGGGCAGCAGCTCCGCCACCTTCAGGGTCGCGCCGGTGCGCTGGGCGATGAGCTGCCAGGGCACGATGTTGGCGTGGTGCTCCATGCGGGTGACGAGGATGGCATCGCCCGTCTTGAGCCGCGGCAGGCCCCACGAATACGCCACCAGGTTGATGGCGAAGGTGGTGCCGCTGCACAGGATCAGCTCGTCGCCGCGCACGTTGAGGAAGCGCGCCAGCTTGCCGCGCGCGCCCTCGTAGGCTTCGGTGGCCTCGCTGCCGAGCGCGTGCACGGCGCGGCTGACGTTGGCGTTGTGGCGGCGGTAGAAGTCGTCTGTGGCCGCGATCACCGCTTCGGGCTTCTGCCCGGTGTTGGCGGAATCGAAATAGACCAGCGGCTTGCCATGCACGGTCCGCTGCAGCAGCGGGAAGTCGCTGCGCACCCTGGCCCAGTCGATCGCCGATGCCGCTTCCATGTTCACGCGCCCAGCCTCGCCAGGGCGCGATCCAGCGCGGCGTCGGCCAGTGCGCGGGTGGCGCCGTCGCCGATGGCGTTGAGCACCTCGCGGCAGAACGCGCCGGTCAGCAGCGCGCGCGCCTGCGGCTCGGGCAACCCGCGCGAACGCAGATAGAACAGCGCGGTGGGGTCGAGCTGGCCGACCGTGGCGCCATGCGCGGCCTTGACCTCGTCGGCGTGGATCACCAGGACCGGCTGGGTGTCGATCTCGGCGTCGGCGGACAGCAGCAGGTTCTTGTTCGACAGGTCGGCTTCGGTGCCATCCGCGCCGGCGTGGATGGTGATGCCGCCGTGGAACACGGCGTGGCCGCGCTGCCCGGCCAGGCCGCGCCAGGTCAGGTCGCAGCGGGTGTCGCGGGCGATGTGGTCGATGCCGAGGCGGGTGTCGACGTGGCGGCGTCCGTCCGCCAGCAGCACGCCGTCCGCCTGCAGCGACGCCCCGTTGCCCTCCAGCCGCACGTTGAGCTCGTGCCGGGACAGCGCCGCGCCCAGCTCCAGGTCGGTGCGCGCATAGCCGGCCTCCCGTGCCAGCACGGCGTCGGTGCGTGCGAACAGGGTGGCGCGCGGCGCGGCGTCCTGCACCCGCACATGCGACAGGCGTGCGCCGTCGGCCACGTGCGCGTGCAGCAGCGCGTTGCCGAGATGGGCGTGTTCGCCGGCGGCCAGCTCGTGTTCCACCAGCTGCAGCGAAGCGCCCTGGCGCAGTTCGACGAAATGGCGCAGGTGCCAGGCGGCATCGCCACCGTCCTGCGGCGCGCCGACGTGGACGAGATGCAGGGGCGATTCCGGCTGCGTCCCGGCCTCCACGCGGATCGCCGCGCCTTCGCGCGCCAGCGCGGCGTTGAGGCGGGCGAAGGGCTCGTCCGGGCGCTGGTAGCGGCGCGCCAGGAAGTTCACCGCGCGCGGATCGTCGCCCTGCAGCAGCTGCGACAGCGGGCGCACATCGATGCCGGCGGGCAGGGTGGACAGGTCGCTCAGCGCGGCGTCGAAGTGGCCGTTCACGAACACGATGCGCGGCGCGGGGATGGCCGCCAGCAGCGCGGCATCGACGGCGACCGCCTGCGCCGGCGCGAAACTGCGGCGCTCCAGCTGGCGCAGCGAGGTGTATTTCCAGCTTTCGGCGCGCTGCGGAACTCCGTCGCGCAGCACTTCGTCCAGCAGCGCGCGGCGGCTGGCGTCGCCTTCGAAACCTGCGGCCAATGAATCCAGCAGGGCGCCCATCAGGCGGCCTCCGGTGCCAGCCGGTTGCGGATCCAGTCATAGCCATGCGCTTCCAGTTGCAGCGCCAGTTCTGGCCCGCCACTTTCAACGATGCGGCCATTGGCCAGTACATGCACCACGTCCGGCTTGATGTAGTCGAGCAGGCGCTGGTAGTGGGTGATGACCAGGAAGGCGCGCGCGTTCGATCGCTGCGCATTGACGCCGTCGGCCACCGCCTTCAGCGCGTCGATGTCGAGGCCGGAGTCGGTCTCGTCGAGGATGGCCAGCTTCGGTTCCAGCAGCGCCATCTGGAAGATCTCGTTGCGCTTCTTCTCGCCGCCCGAAAAGCCTTCGTTGACGCCGCGATGCAGCAACTCGTCCTTCAGGTGCAGCACCGCGAGCTTCTCGCGTACGCGCTTCAGGAACTGCATTGAGTCCAGCTCCACCTCGCCGCGCGCCTTGCGCTGCGCGTTGAACGCCGCGCGCAGGAAGTAGGTGTTGTTCACGCCGGGAATTTCCACCGGGTACTGGAAGGCCAGGAACACGCCGGCGGCGGCGCGCTCCTCGGGCTCCAGCTCCAGCAGCGGCTTGCCTTCGAACTCGACCGTGCCGGCGGTCACTTCGTAGCCCTCGCGGCCGGCCAGGATGTTGCCCAGGGTGGACTTGCCGGCGCCGTTCGGTCCCATGATGGCGTGCACTTCGCCTGCCGCAACGGAGAGCGAAAGGCCCTTGAGGATTTCCTTGCCGGCAACGGTGGCATGGAGGTCATTGATCTTGAGCATGTGTGTCTCCAGGGCCGGAGTCGCCGGCGCCTTGCAGGTATTCCAGGTCGGCCAGGTCTTGCAGACGGCCAACGGCTTGCTTCTTTGCGCGCAGATCGTCCAGTCCGATCACGGCGACATGGACGCCGCCTAGCGGGACGATGATCCGGCGGGGGTAGCAGGCGTCGAAATCGACGCCGTCGGCGAAATTGATGAGTTCGATCGCGTTGGGTTCCTTGCCCAGCACCAGCATCGCGCGCGGTTCGCAGAAAGCGGCCGGGGCGGCGGCCAGATCCGGGAAGCCGAAGCTGCGCAGGGCGGCGATGAGTTTTTCCGCGTTGGCTTCGGTGCCACGGAACCAGACATCCAGGTCCTTGGTGTAGCGAACATGCCCATGCACACCCAGGGCGATCCCGCCCACCAGCATGTATTCCACGCCGTGGGTTTCGAGGGCGGACAGGAAGTCCCGCCAGTCCCTGTCCAGCGGGCTCTCAGCGGGCGCGGACATGGCGCAGTTCCCACTGGAAGACGAAGGCGGGATTGCCGCCCTTGAACAGGGCGTTGCCTTCGCGATGCAGTGCAAGAGCGGCCTGCAGGCGTTCGGCATGGCTGCGCGCATGCCAATGGCGCGACGCGGCGGCCTGCCGCTCGTCGGCATCCAGGAAGCGCAGGCTGCGCTGGGGCTGGGCGTTCATCCCACTGCCCCTTCCAGCGTCACGTCCAGCAGCTTCTTGGCTTCCACCGCGAACTCCATCGGCAGTTCGCGGAACACCTGCTTGCAGAAGCCGTCGACGATCATCGACACCGCGTCCTCCTGGCCGATGCCGCGGCTGCGGCAGTAGAACAGCTGGTCGTCGCTGATCTTGCTGGTGGTCGCCTCATGCTCGACGGTGGCGCTGGGGTTCTTCACCTCGATGTAGGGGAAGGTGTGCGCGCCGCAGGTCTTGCCGATCAGCAGCGAGTCGCACTGGGTGTGGTTGCGCGCGCCGTCGGCGCCGGCGGCGACCTTGACCAGGCCGCGGTAGGTGTTCTGCCCGCGCCCGGCGCTGATGCCCTTGCTGACGATCTTCGACTTGGTGCGCTTGCCGATGTGGATCATCTTGGTGCCGGTGTCGGCCTGCTGGTAGTGGTGGGTCAGCGCGACCGAGTGGAACTCGCCGGTCGAGTCGTCGCCGGTCAGCACGCAGCTTGGGTATTTCCAGGTGATCGCGCTGCCGGTCTCCACCTGCGTCCAGGTCACCTTGCTGCGCGCGCCGCGGCATTCGGCGCGCTTGGTGACGAAGTTGTAGATGCCGCCGACGCCGTTCTCGTCGCCGGGGTACCAGTTCTGCACGGTCGAATACTTGATCTCGGCGTCTTCCAGCGCGACCAGCTCCACCACCGCCGCGTGCAGCTGGTTCTCGTCGCGCATCGGCGCGGTGCAGCCCTCGAGGTAGGACACGTGGCCCTTGTCCTCGCAGATGATCAGGGTGCGCTCGAACTGGCCGGTGTGGCCGGCGTTGATGCGGAAGTAGGTGGACAGTTCCATCGGGCAGCGCACGCCCTTGGGGATGTAGACGAAGCTGCCGTCGGAGAACACCGCCGAGTTGAGCGCGGCGAAGTAGTTGTCGCCCACCGGCACCACCGTGCCGAGGTACTTCTTCACCAGGTCCGGGTGGTTGAGGATGGCGTCGCTCATCGAGGTGAAGATCACCCCGACCGCGGCCAGTTCCTTCTTGAAGGTGGTGCCCACGCTGACCGAGTCGAACACCGCGTCCACCGCCACGCCGGCCAGCTTGGCGCGCTCGTGCAGCGGCACGCCCAGCTTGTCGTAGGTGTCCAGCAGTTCCTTCGGCACCTCGTCCAGCGACTTGTACTTCGGGCCCTTGGGCGCGCTGTAGTAGCTCAGCGCCTGCAGGTCGATCGGGCCGATCGAGAGCTTCGCCCAGTCCGGCTGTTTCATGGTCAGGAAGTGGCGGTAGGCCTCCAGCCGCCACTGCGTCATCCACTCGGGCTCGTGCTTCTTGGCCGACAGCGCGCGGATGATGTCCTCGCTCAGGCCGGGTGGCAGCGAATCGGTTTCGATGTCGGTGATGAAACCGGCGTCGTATTTGCGCCCCAGCTGGGCATGGATCTGCGCGTTCTGCGGCGCGGCGTTCTGTGGGTCGGTCATGGGGTGTTCCTCAGGCCTGCGCCAGGCGGGCGGCGATGCGCCCGCGCGCGGGACGTTGCGGCGGTTGCAGCATCTGCTCCAGCGAAATGTTGCCCAGCGCTTCGGCCACCACGTCGTTGATGCGGCGCCAGTTGGCGCGCACGCCGCAGCTGTGCTCGATCCCGCATTGGCCGCTGGGCACGCTGCATTCGGTCATTCCCAGCGGGCCTTCCATCGCCTCCACGATCTCGACCAGGCTGATCGCATCGGCCGGACGGGCAAGCCGGTAGCCGCCGTTGGCGCCGCGGAAGCCGGCCACCAGCCCGGCAGCGGCCAGTGGCTTGAGCACCTTGGCCACGGTGGGCGCTTCAAGCCCGGCGCGCTCGGCCAGCTCCGGCGCGCTCATCACCGCATCCGGCCGCGCGGCGAGCACGGTCATGACAACGGTGGCGTAATCGGTCAGCCGGGTGACGCGGAGCATGGCGGGGCGGGGCAGCGGGGGAATCTGGACTGAAATTGTACGTTTTGGCGCCGCCGCCGCCAAGTTTCAGCGGCTGACCTGCATCAAGACCCGTTCGATCCAGGCCTGGACCTTGGTGGTATAGGCCGAGGGCAGGCCCAGGTTGTCGTTGATCTCCGAATGCGTCAGTGCCTCCGGCAGCACCTGCATCGGCACCTGCAGGGCGGCGGCGTGGGCGGCGAAGCTGCGCGCCTCGGCGCAGGGCGCGGTGGGGAAGCGGCGGGTGCTGGAACAGACCAGCAGCATCGGCAGCGCGCGGCGCCGGAGCTGCTGCCGAGGCGAGGCCGACGCCCAGAACGCCGGATCGCTACCGAAGGCGTCGCGGTACAGCTGCGGCAGCCGCGGCTGTGCCATGAGCGTGGGGACATCCAGCGCGCCGCTGTCCAGCGACACCACGCCCAGCGGGCGGCGTGCGCCGGCGTGCCGAAGCAGCGCGGGGTCGCTGCCCAGCAGGGCGACGAGGTGGGCGCCGGCGGAATGGCCCATCAGCAGCAGGCGGCCGGGATCGCCGCCCCAGGCCGTCGCCCGCCGCTGCACGGCCGCCACCGCCGCCGCGACGTCCCGGGCCTGGGTCAGCGGATCTGCGTCGGGCACCAGCCGGTAGTTGACGGAGACGAAGATGAAGCCCTGGTCCAGCCACCAGGCTGCCTTGTGGTCCACCACCCGCGCCAGCGCTTTGTCCCCGGTGCGCCAACCACCGCCATGGACCATCAGCAGGACCGGCGCATCGGGACGAGGATGTGTGGGCAGGTAGACGTCGTAGCGCTGCCTGGGGTGCGGGCCGTAGGCGATGTCGCGCTCAACCCGTGCGCCCGCGGGAGTGGTGGCGCGATCGGCCCGCCCGGCGGCGGCACGCTGGGGCTCCATCCGCTGGGCGAGGCGTTCGCGCAGGCGCTGCTGGGTCGGTGCCGGCGTGGCGGCGGTGGCGATCAGGCAAAGTGCGAGCAGGCCGGTGGGGATCGGGAAGCGCGGGGCCATGGCGGGCGTTCCTGCGTGGGGACACAGCGGCAACGCGTCGGCGCCACCCGCGGTTGACGCGGGCGGCGCACAGTCCGGCGGATGACAGCTGTCAGCCGCGATGGCTGACGAGGTTCCCTGCCATCGGCAGTACGGCTGCGGAGAATGGGCGGCGTCCACTCCGGACGCAGGAGAACGCCATGCAGACCCAGACCCGATCCCGCACCACATTCGCCGACCAGCTGCAGGCTGGCGTGGGTGAACTGGTCGAGCGCGCGGCGCGCGCCGCCCCCGGCCCGGAGCGGTCGCGGCTGTTGCGCTGGCTGCTGGTGGGCGGCGCCCTGTTCCTGGCGTGGCGGCTGGCACGCAGCGCGAAGAAGCTGTTCTGGACGCTGTTCGGCATCGGCATGGCGCTGTACTGGACGGGTGCCGCCGGCTGGCTGTTGCGCTGAGCGCGCAGCGACGCACGGCGCGGATCCGGCGCCCACGCCGCGGTGACGGCAGCCGCACGGCTGGGCACAATGGGGGCACTCCCGATAACGCGCCGCACCGATGCCGAAGAAGATCGCCACCCGCAAGTCCGCCATCCACGGCAACGGCGTGTTCGCCGCGCTGCCGATCGACAAGGGCGAGCGCCTGATCGAATACAAGGGCCGCCGCCGCACCCACGAGGAGGTCGACGCGGGCGATAGCGGCGACATCGAGAGCGGCCACACCTTCCTGTTCACCCTCAACGAGGATTGGGTGATCGATGCCAACTTCGAGGGCAACGACGCGCGCTGGATAAACCACAGCTGCGCGCCGAACTGCGAGGCGGTGATGGTGGAAGACGAGGCCGATCCGAAGCAGTCGCGCGTGTTCATCGAGGCGATCCGCGCGATCAGGCCGGGCGAAGAGCTGACCTACGACTACGGCATCACGCTGGCCGAGCGCCACACGCCCCGCCTGAAGAAGATCTGGGCCTGCCACTGCGGCGCGAAGGACTGCACCGGCACGATGCTCAAGCCCAAGCGCTGACCTGCGCCCCGGCGGCGCTCACGCGGCCGGGGCCGTTCAGTCCTCCTCCGGGTGCGGCCGGTAGGCTTCGGCCAGTTTTTTCTGCACCTGCGCCGGCACCGGCTCGTAGTGGCTGAAGTCCAGTGCGTAGCGGCCGCGCCCCGCGGTGGCCGACTTCAGCTCCGCGGCATAGCCTTCCAGCTCCGACAGCGGCACCTGCGCACGCACCACGATCTCGCCGCCGCGCAAGGTGTCGGTGCCGCTGATGCGGGCGCGCTTGGAGGCCAACCCGCCGCTGACGTCGCCCATGTGCTGCTCGGGGGCGCTGACTTCCAGCTCGACGATCGGCTCCAGCACTTGCGGCTGCGCCTTGGCGATCGCCTCCAGGAAGGCGCGCTTGCCTGCCGCCACGAATGCGACCTCCTTGCTGTCCACCGGGTGATGCTTGCCGTCGTAGACCACCACCCGCACGTCCTGGATCGGGAAGCCGGCCACCGCGCCGCCGGCCAGCACCTGGCGCACGCCTTTTTCCACCGCCGGCAGGAACTGGCCGGGAATGGTGCCGCCCTTCACCTCGTCCACGAACTCGAAGCCGGCGCCGCGCGGCAACGGTTCGACGCGCAGGAACACCTCCCCGAACTGGCCCGCGCCGCCGGTCTGCTTCTTGTGCCGGTGGTGGCCCTCGGCCCTGCCACTGATGGTTTCCCGGTAGGCGATGCGCGGCGGATGGGTGTCCACCTCCACGCCGTGGCGATCCTTCAGGCGTTGCAGCATGACCCGCAGGTGCAGGTCGGACAGGCCGCGGATCACCGTCTCGTTGGTCTCGCCGTTGTGCTCGACCGCGAACGCCGGGTCTTCCTCGGTCAGCTTGTGCAGGGCGGTTGCCAGCTTCTGTTCCTGGCCCTTGCTGGCCGGCGCCACCGCCAGCCCGAACATCGGCTTCGGGAACGCCATCGGCGCCAGGTGGATCTGGTCCTCGTCGTGCGAATCGTGCAGCACCGCGTCGAAATGCAGCTCGTCGATCTTCGCCACCGCGGCGATGTCGCCGGGGATGGCCTGGCCGATCTCGATATGGTCCTTGCCCCTGAGCCGGTACAGATGCGCAACCTTGAACGGCTTGCGGCCATCGTCGACGAACAGCTGCATGTCCTTGCGCACCGTGCCCTGGTAGACGCGGAAGATGCCCAGCTTGCCGACAAAGGGGTCGTTGACGATCTTGAACACGTCGGCGATCACGTGCGCGTCCGGGTCGGGGCGCGCGACGATCGGCTGCGCGTCGCTGCCGCGGCCTTTCACGAACGGGGGCGGATTGGCTTCGCCGGGATGCGGGAACAGCGTCTGGGCGATGTCCAGCAATGCCGGCACGCCCACGCCGCTGCGCGCGGAGACGAAGCACACCGGCACCAGGTGCCCTTCGCGCAGGCACTGCTCGAAGGCGTCGTGCAGTTCGGCCCCAGACAGGCCGCCCTCGCCGACGTCCAGGTAGTGGTCCATCACGGCTTCGTTGATCTCCACCACCTGGTCGATGATCTTCTGGTGCCAGTCCGCCACCGGGCCCAGGTCGCTGTCGCCGTGCTGGCTGCCGAAGCAGTCGGCCACGCGGGTGCCACCGTCGGCCGGCAGGTTCAGCGGCAACACCTCGGGGCCGAATTCCACCCGCAGCATGTCCAGCAGCGCGGCCAGGTCGTGGCCGGCGTGGTCGATCTTGTTCACCACGATGGCGCGGCACAGCCCGCGCTGCCTGGCGTATTCCATCATCCGGCGGGTGCCGTGGCCGATGCCGGTGTCGGCATCCACCACGATCGCCACCGTTTCCACCGCGCCCAGCGCGGCCAGCGCGGGGCCGCGGAAATCCGGGTAGCCGGGCGTGTCGATCAGGTTGAGATGCAGGCCGGCGCGTTCGACGCTGGCGATCCCGGCATCGATGGAATGGCCGCGCTCGCGTTCCAGCGGGTCGAAGTCGGACACGGTATTGCCGCGCTCGACGGTGCCTGCCGCCTGGAGTGCGCCACCGGCATGCAGCAGGGCTTCGAACAGGGTGGTTTTGCCGGCGCCGGGGTGGCCCGCCAGGGCCACGTTGCGGATCTGCTGGGTCGAATAGGACATGAGCCCGTTCCTCCTTCGCATGCGAATGGACGTGGCGTCATGGCTGTCCGCGCTTCGCGCCGGAGCGGTGGGCGCTCGGCGGGCGGTCATGGCGGGCATTCACCTTAGCGCAGCCACGGCGATTGTCCTCTTGCGCTGCAGCATGAGCGGGCTGTCGCGTTGTTAAACAGATTCGCCTGCGTCCGCCCGGTTCAGCTTCGCGTCAAGCACGTCTGCGCAATGTGCAAGCCGCGCCGGTCCTTTCCCTTCCCCGGCGACCGGAGCCTGACATGAAGCGCCTCCTTGCCAGCCTGCTCGCCATCGGCCTTGCCGCCGGCGGCAACATCGCCTTCGCCCAGTCCGCGGGCTATGGCCGCCATGACGGTCCCGGTTACGCCGAAGGCGACCGCTATTACGACTATGCGCGGGTGGTCCGGGTCGATCCGGTGCTGGGTGGCGGCGGCTACCGCCAGACCTATAGCAGCGATCGCCGCTGCTACGAAACCACCACTGCCGGCGGCTATGGCTACGACGGCGATGGCTACGGCGGTTATCGCGACGACGGCCGCTACGATGATTACGACCGCCGCCATGGCGGTTACGACGGCCGCAGCGGCTACGGCAGCGAGACCGGGCGCAATGTCGCCACCGTGGTGGGTGGCATTGCCGGCGCGGTGCTGGGAAGCAAGGTGGGCGGCGGCAGCGGCAGCTACGCCGCCGCGGCCGTCGGTTCGATGCTGGGCGGCATGGCCGGGCGCGAAATCTACGACCAGAACCAGCGCAGTCGCCGGCAGGTGGGCACCGTGCGGGTCTGCGATCCGGTACCGGTGCGCGGCGGCTACCCGGACTATCGCGAGGACGGGGCCGGGGGCTACGACGTGACCTACGAATACAACGGCCGACGCCATACCCGGCGCATGGACTACCACCCCGGAGAACGGGTCCGCGTGCTGGTCGAGGTGGAGCCGCAGCCAACACGTTGATGGCGCGAACGGAGGAGGGGCCTGGCGGCCCCTTCTTCGCTTGCGGGCCTCAGCGCGTGGCCGCAGGGGCCTCGGTGCGACGGCTGGCGTGGCGCGGCACGCCCTGCTCGTCCAGCAGGTGCTCGATGCGGCTGAATACCTCCGCGCGCGAAAAGGGTTTCTTCATGAAATCGTCGGCGCCGATGCGCTGCACGTAGAACTGCTCGGTGGCCTGGGCGTTGCCGCTGATCATGATGATCGGTACGTTGCGGGTTGCTTCGTCGCGCCGGAGTTTGCGCAGCGCGCTGAACCCGTCGATGCCGGGCAGCACGATGTCGAGGAAGATCAGGTCGGGGCGCTCGCGGTGGGCGATTTCCAGCGCGCTCTCGCCGTCGTAGGCCACCAGCACTTCGAAGTGGTTCTGCACCAGCATCCGCTTGAGCAGGGCGACGATGGTGGGGGAATCGTCGACCACCAGGATGCGGGTGCCGGGGCGGGCGCTGCGGCGTTCACGCTCGCGGCGGTCCGCCGCGCTGTCGTGGGTGGCCTCGTCTGCGAGGACCTCCGACTGCGGGTCGGCGGAGTGCCCGTTGGCAGGCGGACGCCCGGCCGGGTTGGCGGCAGGCGCAGGCTTGCCCGGCGCCCAGGCACGCATCCGTTTCAATAGGCCGAAAAATGCCACGCTCCAGCTTCCCCAGGCTTGCCCCGGGCCGCATCTTACCGTGAATCACGGGGTTCAACGGCGGGCGTGGGCGTCCTCGGCCAGTGCGCGCAGCGCAAACAGGCGCGCCACCTTGCCCCAGGCCAGCGCGGCGGCCATGCTGCAGCCCAGCAGCAGCGCCAGCAGGAAGCCCCCCATGTCGCTGGCATCCACCCGCTGGCGCAGCGCCAGCAGCCCGGCCGCCAGCGCCAGCGCCAGCACGGTGGGCAGTACGTAGGCCGAAAGCACTGCGATCGGCCGCCGGCACAGCAGCCTGGTGCCGCGCCACCAGGCCTTGAACGCCGAGCGCAGGCGCGCGTCGGCGGCCAGCCAGCCGCGGCCTGCCTCGATGCCGGCATGGGCGAGCAGCAGCAGGATGCCGCCCACGGCCAGCGCGATGTCGCGGCCACGCTCCACATCGGCGGCAAGGATCGCGTGTTCGTGGGCTTTCTCGTTGAAGCCGACCGCGCCCATCAGGATCGCGGCGGCCACGCCCAGCGGAATCGCCGACCACAGCAGCAGGCGCAGCATCGGACCGTAGTCGCCGACGCCGCCGCGCAGCAGGTCGCCAAACCCCAGCGGTGCGCGGCTGCGCGCCGCGGTCACGGTGGCGCCGGCCAGCAGCGGCGACAGCAGCAGCATCAGCAGGGTGCTGGCCAGCAGGCTCCCGGACAGCACGCCCATCGGCGTGGTGCGGGCGGTCAACGCCTCCAACAGCAGCGCCGGGGCGCGGCCTTCGGCGATCGTCGGGGCCTGTACGGCGTGGTCGAGCAGGCTGGCCAGCCAGTTCCACACGGGCAGGGCGCCGACCAGCGCGCACAGCAGGGTGGCGCCGATCCACAGCAGCAGCAGGCGCCATTGCAGGGCTCCGGCCAGGGCGCGAGGAACCGAAGTGCGGGCGCGGAGCGGACGATTCGTGGTGTTCATGATGTGCGCCTCAGACGGTGGCCAGCAGGGCGAAGAAGGACTGCAGGAGGGCAGCGAAATCACCGAACCAGCGGCGCGAGGCGGCGGGCTGCGCTTCCAGCGTGCGGCCGTCGTTGAGCTTGTTGGCGTCCATCCAGACGAGGTGGTCGGGATCCAGCTCGGCGGAAACGGCCTTGGCGCGGGTGGTCACCACGACGCGCTGCCAGCTCTCCTGCGAAGTCACCGGGAAGTCGCGGTGGCTGCCGTCGGCGAAGCGGATGCGCAGCAACTGCGGCGGCTTGGCCGCGTCGCGCCGTACCACCACCACGGTGCGGTAGGGGAACGCGCCCTGGCCGGCCTTCGCCTCCGGGTGCTTGTCCTTCCACGCCTTGCGGCGCTTCTCGACCGCCTTGTCGATGGCCTTGCTGCCCACCAGTACCTGCCTGCCCTTGTACTCGTAGTAGCCCGGCAGCGGCAGCACCTCGCGGCTCGACAGGCTTTCCACCCGATCGTCGGTGCGGCTTGTGCCGTAGATGTAGGCGTCGAACGCCGCGTTGACGATGGCGGGCTTGCCGGTGCCCTCTGCCAGCGTGGCGCGCAGGTCGGCCAGCGATGGATGGCGGAACTTCCAGCGTTCGTAGTACAGCTTCATCGCGCGTTCCATCGCGGGGGTGCCCACCAAGGCCTCGATCTGGCGCATGGCGGTGGCGCTGCGCGAGTACACCGTGCCGTAGCTGCCGCTGGACAGGCGCGTCCAAGAATTGCGGCCCAGCGGGTCGGCAGGGTCCGCGAGGCTGGCGCCCAGGCGCTCCATCTGGAACGGATGGATGCGGAAGCCGATGTTGAACCAGCGGGTCCATGGCCTCTCCAGCGCCAGGTCCTGCTTGCGTTCGGTCATCATCCGCTGGTCCCAGTACTCGTTCATGCCCTCGTCGAGCATCGGTTCCTCGAACTCGTTCGAACCCAGGATGCCGTAGAAGTAGCCGTGGCCGAATTCGTGCACGGTCACGAAGTCCAGCATCCAGCGGCCGATGCTGCCCGGCGCCACCATCTTGGTGCTGTCGGCGGTGAAGAAGGTCGGGTACTCCATGCCGCCGGCCTCGTCGGCGCCGTAGGGCGGCACCACCGCGGTGGCGGTCTTGTACGGGTACGGCCCGAGCGTCTTCGAGAAGAAGTCCAGCGAGTCGATGGTGGCCTGCAGCACCGGCTCGGCGTTGCTTTCGTATTCCGGGGTGTACAGCACCTTGACCTCGACCGGCCCCAGCGGCCCTTTCCAGGTCTTCACCAGCGGTTTGGCGTAGCGCTTGTCCGCGGTCCAGGCGAAGTCGTGCACGTCGTGCTGGACATAGCGGTGGGTGGTTTTGCCGCCCTTCTCGACCGGCGCGCCGGTCAGCTGGCCGGTGGCGCCGACGATGTAGTCCTTCGGTACGGTGATGCGCACGTCATAACTGCCGTAGTCGGCGTAGAACTCGCTGTGCAGGTGGAACTCGTGGGCGTTCCAGCGCGGCGCGGTGGCGCCGCGCTCGCCCGGCAGCTCCAGCACGCCGATCTTCGGGAACCACTGGGCCACCAGGTGGAAGCTGCCGTAGTAACCGGTGCGCGCCACCACCCGCGGCAGCTGGTCGAAGAAGTCGATGTCCAGCGTGGTGCTGGCGCCCGGCGCGACCGGCTGCGGCAGGTCGATGCGGACCACGCTGCGGTCGCTCGATGGGCCGTTGTCGGGCTGCACGAACGTCCACTTCGCCGGTTGGCCGCCCTGCGCCACCTTGTCCAGGCGGATGTAGCCGTATTCGCCGTCCCGGGTGGCGACGTTGCTGCGGAAGCCCTGCTCGCTGGCCCGCTGTTCGGTCATGAAGGTGCTGCCCGGGCCCTCGAAAGCGTTGAGGTACAGGTGCACGTACACGCTGCACACCGGCTGCGCGCTGCGATTGCGCCAGGTCAGCTGCTGCTTGCCGCGCAGGGTGTGCTTGACCGGGTCCAGTTCGGCGTCGATGGAGTAAGAGACCACACGGTCGGAGAGGGTGGCGGCATCTGGCCTGCGCGGGCCGCCCCAGGCGTCCGCCGCGCTGGGCGCGCGCACCGCGCTGGCATCGGCTGCGGCCAGCGGGATGGCGGGGCAGGCGGTGGCGGGCGACAGGGGCGCAGCCGCTGCCGGAGTCTTGGCCAGCAAGGGAGCCGATGACAGCGCGAGCAAGATGGACAGGGCGACTGATACCCGGTGGCAAGGCATGGGTTCTCCGGCGGAATGCAGGCAAAGTTGCCACCACGATGTGCGAAGCGCCGGGACGTGGCAACATGCCGGTAGTCACGTCCGACGGGAGGCAGGCATGACGGTCCACCAGGGCAGCTGCCATTGCGGCGCCATCGCGTTCACGGTCGAGGGGCCGATCGAAACGGCCATCGACTGCAATTGCTCGCTGTGCCGCCGCCGCGGCGGCCTGCTTGCGTTCTTCCCGCGCGCCGCGCTGGTGCTGCGCACGCCGGAAGCGAACATGGCGACCTACACCTTCAATACCCATGCCATCCGCCACCACTTCTGCCCCACCTGCGGGGTGGCGCCCTTCAGCGACGGCACCGATCCAGCCACCGGTGCGCCGATGGCCGCGGTCAACCTGCGCTGCCTGCCGGACCTGGATCTGGCGACCCTGAAGGTCGTTGCCTACGACGGCGCAAGCCGGTAACGGCCGGGCGACTAGCTGTGTAAACCCACTACGTTGTTCAGTTGGATGCGGGTGATGGGTGGTCTG
>NZ_JAXOFT010000036.1:0-15417 GCF_036409385.1 Thermomonas sp. LB-4
GGAACATGCCAGAAAGTTCTACTTATGGGGTGTCTGCCGATCGGGGAAGCTTACGTTCCCACCCGCTGGTCTCGTCGCTGAAGTTGTACTCCAAGCGATTCTTGAAGCAATAGCTGGCGAGCTTATAGAGCTTGGTATCGAGGGGCTGCTTATCGGGGTGATAGGTCATCGACAGGCGAGCCTGATGGGGAAGAGACCATCGGTCATGAACCCATGCATGGAACGCGTCCGCGTCAACGTCCGCGACATCCACCACGCAATGGCAGTGGACGATGATTTGCGTCCTAGCGGCTTCTTCGGGTTCCCGCCGCCGGGCAATTAGTGCGCGAATCAGCCTAGCCTTACGGGTGTTCGACGCCATCGAGTACAGGGTGCCAGTGTCGATAACTTCGATCTCGAATGCCCCCTGCATCCAGAGCTGGGGAAATCGTCGGCGCATCGCCTTGGTCTCTCCCCGCGCTCGTTCCAGCGCACCTTTGACTTCGTTCAATCCCGCTATTTCTGCCATCTGTCCGCGGGTCGTCTCTACCGCAGAATTGAAGTCCTGGCTCCGCAGATCGACCACGTCGAAGATGACGGTCAGGTGCCGAAATGCCTTGTGAACCCGGTCGTGCCTGTTGTCGTGTCGTTCTTTGGCGCGGTCAGCGAGGCGCACACGAAGAGCATCCGCGTACCGATCACGGCAAGGCTTGCAATAGATCGACGAGCAATAGGTTCCCCGATCGCAGTTCTTCATTCGATCCGCTAACTCGTCGCAGCCAGACGCTCGAAGTGCCTGTTGGACGACGGTCTTTGTGCGCTTCCCCCCGTGTGCGGGGGCGATTCGCTTCAGGAATGCGAACTGCTCGGCTCTCGTCGCTTTGAGTTCGGCGAAGTCTTTTGCCATTGGGTCTCTGGTCGGCTTGGGCGATAGCTATATATAGGGTATGGCGGCGACTCCGCCGTACCGATAAACGGAACGTCCCGATCTCGGTGGGAATTTGGTCTGGCTGGATGGCTCCAAGAACCCCTGTAATTTAAGGGTTCTGAGGCGACGTTGCCTGCCGTTCAGGTTCGCCCGGGGTCGGGCGCGGCAATAGTATTAGAAAAGGAACGAGGGGTATAACGCGATGACAGAAAACGAAGCACTGGAGCTGAGCATCATTGAACGAAGGAGATTGGTCCTGCTGAGCAACCATCCCTGCCACCACCAAGACATAGCGCTGAGCTTCGCCGACCGAGATGGAGTCGAGACCTTGCGCCACTTCATGGCGACCCTATTGCGAGTTGTGGGGTGTGGCAATGAGTAAGGTCGTCAGCCACGCATACCTGCTTCGCGGATCGCCTAGTCTGTTCGCGGACGTGCGGGCAGTTTCTTTGGCAACTGGCGTATCCATGGCGGTCTTCATTCGGGGCGCCATCGACCGTGCGTTGGTTGAAGCCAACGCACGCCGTGGAGGGGAGGTCCAGTGAAGCAGCTAGTTCAAGTAACCGTTCCAAAGACCAAGACAGAGCTCGTTCAAGCCCTGTCGGGTACTTCCGTCAGACGCCTGCGCGTTGATCTGGTATCCGGGTCCAAGCTGGATGACGCAACCATCAGGACCGTCGCTGACTGGCGGCGTGGAAAGAGTCGGGTGCTGGTCGTAGTGCTCGACCTTGGGGCGGGGGCGGAGCAATGAGGACGCACTCCGTAACCGTGTCCTTCGCCTCCCTTGGGCGCTGGCAGACGCGCTGCGCGCCCGCTCGGCAGAAGGGTGCGTAAGTGCTAGCGAGCTTGCTAGACAAGCGCTCGGGCGCGTCCTAGCGGTTCCCCTGCCGCCACCGCGGTTCAAGCGCCCCTTGACCTGGTCGATCCAGGGGGGGCGCAAGAACCCAGTATGAAATCAGGGTTCTATACCGAGAATCGCTAAGTCGTTGAACCTGCAGATGAATTCAAGCTCGTTCTGGCTGGTTCGACCGCCGACTGAGTACCCGAAGTAAGGTCAAAGCTGGTTTTCTACTGAGTACGATCATGGCTGGTTCCGTTAGACGCCACGCGCGCGACATTAGCCAGAAGGACGTCCAGCGGTTCCTCCGTTGGGTCGCCAACGAAGGGCGCCACCTAAGCCGTAACCGGGTCATCGCATGCCTAAGCTTCTACGCCGGGCTACGAGCGGCGGAAATCGCCAAGGCACGTTGGCGGATGGTGCTGGATGAGGGCGGGCAGGTTGGCACCACGCTTCGGCTCGAGAACGAAGCGGCGAAAAAGCTCAGCGGACGTGTAATTCCACTGAAGGCGGACGTCCGCGACGCGATGGTGGCGTACTTGGCAGAGTTGAAGCCCGCGCCGTCCCGTGACGATTTCATCCTACGGAGCGAACGCGGCGACGGAATGAAACCACAGTCCATCGTGAACTGGTTTCGATCCATCTACGCGGAGCTGGGGCTGACCGGCGCAAGCAGCCATAGCGGTCGGCGGCATTTCGTCACCATGGCGGCTAGGCGGATTTCCGAGGCTGGCGGGTCGCTACGTGACGTCCAGGATCTAGCCGGGCACCGGGCGCTTTCCACGACTCAGCTTTACATCGCCAAGAATACAGACGCTCAGAAACGGGTGATTGATCTCATCTGAGAAAAATTCTTAGGTTGACACGTCGAATGTTACTAGTAGTATTCATAGTTGCGACACGGAAAACGATCATTCGAGCAACAGGGGGAGTGATGAAAAAGTCTGCTGTTATTGGTACGGCGGTGGCAGTGGTTTTGGTCGGTGGCTGGGTCTATGCATCCCCGTACCTTGCTTTGCGAGGGCTGAAGGGCTCGATCGAGGATAAGAATCCACAAGCGATGTACGACTACATCGATTTCCCAGTGTTCAAGGAAAACCTAAAACGGGAAATGCTGAAGGACATGAAGCAGGAGAAAGACAATCCGTTCGCTGAACTAGGCGTCGCGATGGTCGAGGGCTTGGTTGGGATGTTTGTAAATCCGGAGACGCTGATCACGATGCTGTCGAACGATAAGTCCGACAAAAACACCAGCGGAAGAAAGTCTGAAATGGACGGCTTCGCACCGAAGCTCGATTTTTCTGAAGACAAGTTGAAGTTGGGCTACACAGGGTTGAACTCGTTTGAGCTAGCCATGCCTGGCGAGGATGGCGGTGAGTGGACTTTCATTCTTCACCGCAAGGGGCTGGGTTGGAAGATCGATGACGTGCGTATCAAGACAGGCGAGAAGTCGTCATCGCCCATGGCTGCAACCGACGCTGCTAATTCCGGTGATGATGTTGATGCAGGTGCTGGTTCCGCTGAGAGCGACGCGTCAGCGGCTGACTATGCTCAGGCTGTCGCCGATTCTGCAGCGGCTGCAGCTGACGCGGCTACTACTGGCGCACAACCAGTAGCTGATGATCAGTACTGTGGAAATATCTATCGAAACTCCACGTCGGCAGACTTTAGCGATGCCGCAGTTGCCAAATTCGAATCTGAATGCCCCGGTTACGATCTGCCGATTCAGTGGGCTGACGTCTCATTGAGAAAGGCTATGCAAGACGAGGAAGTGACGCCGAGTTTTGATTGCGCGAAAGCAGCTACCCGCTCAGAGCAGTTAATCTGCTCCGATTCCGAATTGGCACGTTTGGATTCTTCCTTAGCCGGTGTCTACTCGGCGGCGCGAGCGCGCAGTGCGAATAAGGACGCGCTCAAGAAAGCCCAGAACCAGTGGCGTAGCTCGACGCGTGACGTTTGCACAGATGTTCCCTGTCTAATGCGCGCATACAAGGAGCGTATCGGTCATCTCCAATCGCTCTGACGGGAAAATGAAAAGCCCAGCTGGTGAGCTGGGCTTTTCTTGGTACCGGTGATAGGACTCGAACCTACACGACATCGCTGCCGGGGGATTTTGAGTCCCCTGCGTCTACCATTCCGCCACACCGGCACAAGCCAGCATTATACCCCGGCACACTACTTCTTTGCACGCTTCCGCCCCTGAGCGCGTAGCTGCGGCGCGACAGCCTCTAGCTGGTAGGCACTGGCATAGAATTTCTCTATCATCGCCACGCTTGTCCTAGCCCATTTGGCGATGTCGAACACCTGTCCCTCACCGCGTTCCAGACGCCAGCTGATGCCGCTGTGGCGTAGCGAATAGAGAGTTCGCTTGCCGTCGGGGGTCTGCTTCATCTTCAGCTCTTCTAAGGCTTGCCCGAACAAGTCGCCGACCGTGCGCAAGGCGTAGTCACGGCTCTTGATGTCGGCAAAGAAGATATGGCTGTCCTTGTCGGGGTAACGCGCCTGCATTCGCTTGTAGGCTTCCAGTGCACCGGGCATGGTGAACGTCTCGTAGTCGTACGCCTTGACCTTCGGGTTGGGCGGGCGGACGAAGAGTGTTTCGCCAGCCTTGTCCTTACCGAGGCGGACGTTGTGATGCGTCAGATGCTTGACTTCGGATGGACGTAGCAGGCTATTGGCGAGGAACAGAACAAGGTCGTAGACCTCGGCGTACTGGGTATCCTCGGCTGCCTTCTTCTTCAGGTGCTCGCGCAGCTTCCTGTACTCGTCGAAAGAGAAGCCTGTGCGCGGGTTGATGCCCGAGGTGCCTCCAACGTCCGGGAACTGGGGAAGTGCCTGTATCGAACCAGACAGGGCGGCTTGTTTCAGGATCTTCCGTAGCGCCACGAAGTAGTGACGGACGGTTGCCTTGGAGATGTCCGGGTTCTGTTCGTAGAGATGGTCCTGGAAGTCCCGGATGCGCTGACCGTCGATCGCGTCGATGGCGTCGTCCTTGAAGAACTCCTGGAGGGCGGCGAACCGGTGACTATCGACCTTGGCAAAGCGGGGGTTGCGGATGCCGCGAGCGACCTTCTTTTCCTGCTCGACTTGAAGCTGCTTGATGTGGTGCTCGACACGCTTCTCGCGCGGGATCATCTTTTCGCGCGTGGTGTAGTGCTCGATCCAGATTTCCTTCGCCCGCGTCATGGCTTCGCGGACGCCTTCCACTTGGGTCGAGCCTCGCTTGTAGCGTCGCTCGCGTGGGATGCGGAAGCGGTATTGCCAGAAGCGCGAGCGCGGAATGCGGTAGACGGTAAGCGTCTCGCAGTTCGGTACGCGCTTGAGATCGAACGGAGTCTGGCTGACGTCGCGGGGCATGGAGGTCAATGCTAGCTGACCTTTCCGGCTGACGTAAGTAGCTAGTAAGTAACAACGTCACCACGCTATCCTATTGAAATTAAAGGATAATATGGCGTCGTGGCGGTTTTTGAGTCCGCTGCGTCTACCGATTCCGCCATTCCGGCGCGGGCGCGCAGTATAGCCGAGCGGCGCGCTCAGGCCACCTTGCCATTGGGCAGGGCCGCGGCCGGCAGCGCGCGCAGGAAGCCGGCGACGGCGGGGCCGAAGCGCGCCTCGTCGACCAGGAAGGCGTCGTGGCCCTGCGGCGAGGGCATTGGCAGGAAGCGGGTGTCGCAGCCGGCATTGCGCAGGCCGGCGGCGATTTCCTCCTGCTGCTGGATCGGGAACAGGATGTCGGTCTTCACCCCGATCACCAGCGCGTGGGTCACGCCTTCGATGGCGGCCAGCCCGCGCGCGGTGTCGCCGGCGTGCGATTCGCCGAGGTCGAACCAGTCCATCGAGCGGCTGAGGTAGAGGTAGCAGTTGGGGTCGTACCTGTGCACGAAGCGGCGCGCGTGGGCTTCCAGGTAGCTTTCCACCTCGAACTCGAGCCCGAACGGGTCCTCGCCCTCGCGGCGGTCGGAGTCCAGCCGCACGCGGCCGAAGCGGCCGTCCCACTCCAGCGCCGAACGATAGGTGATGACGCCGAGCTTGCGCGCCATGCGCATGCCGTTTTCCGGGTAGTTGTCCGCGTCGTCGTAGGCGCCGCCGTTCCACTGCGGATCGAGGCGGATGGCCTCGCGCTGCAGCGAGCGGATGGCGATGGAGAACGGCAGTGCGCGCGCCGCGCCGCAGATGTTGATATGGCTGCGGGCGATGCCCGCGTGGCGCGCCAGCAGCGACAGCGCCCCCATCCCCCCCATCGAATTGCCGACCACGCAGGCCAGCCGCTGGATGCCCAGTCCGCGCACCAGCGCCGCGGCGGCATCGGCGCCGTCTTCGATCGACAGCTCGGGGAAGTCAAGACGGTATGGCTGGCCGCTGGCGGGGTCCGGCGATGCCGGTCCGGTGCTGCCCTTGCAGCTGCCCAGCGGGTTCACGCACACCACGAACCAGCGGCGGGTGTCGATTGGCTTGCCGGGGCCGATCATCCATTCCCACCAGCCTGGCGCGGGGTTGGCTTCGCTGGAGGCGGCGTGCGCATCCGGCGACATGCCGGTGAGGACCAGGATGGCGTTGCCGCCGTCGGCATCAAGCTGGCCCCAGGTTTCATATGCCAGACGCGCGCCGCGCAAGGCGCCGCCGCGCTTCATCGGGAACGGCGAGGGCAGATCGAACCAGCGGGTGCCGGGGGGAATGAATTCGGCCATGGCGGTGCGGGGGGAAGACCGGTAGGCCATCATCCCCCCTGACGAAGCGGGCGGTCATGCCATTTCGGCATGCCGGCATGAGCCGGCGGTCACTTCGCGCCGATCACCAGCCGCACCGGTTTGTCGGCCGGCAATTCCACCCGCACCGGCCTGGACTCCAGATCGCCGTCCTGGCGGCTGGCATCGCCGTTGGCGGACAGGCGCGCGACCAGCTCGACTTCCTGCAACTGCGACAGCTTGAGGGTGGGCATGGGGCTGTCGGCGTCGCTGAGCGCGGCGCTGAACGGCAGTTCCGAGACGGCGTGTTTCTGCGCCGCCACCGGCATCGGCGAACCTGGCTGGCGGGCGATCACGAACACCGTGGCATCGGCCCGCAGGCGCACGCGCTCGGCCAGCGCCGGATCCAGAGCCACCTCGACGTTCAGCAGGGTGGTCGCGGCCGGCTGCGCGGCGGCTTCCGCCAGCGGCGGCAGGCCGGCATCGGCGCGGGCGGCGTTGATTTCCTTGCGCAGGCTGGTTGCGGTGTCGGCGCTCACCTGCGGCAATAGCGGCGCCCAGGTGGCGGCGGCGTCCGCATGCTTGCCGGCCTGGCGCTGGGCCACGCCGAGGAACCAGCGTGCGCGCTGATGGTTGGGATCCGCCTTGAGCGCGGCCTCCAGCAGCGCCAGCGCCTCGGCGTCGAAGGTGCGGCTGGGGTTGGCCATCGCGCGCGACTGCGCGGCTTCGGTGAGGAAATCGGCGTTGTCGGGCGCAAGCCTGGCGGCCTTGGCGAAGGCGTCGCGGGCGTTGCTGGCATCCTCCATGCGCAGGTAGGCCTGGCCCAGCAGGGCCCAGCCTTCCGCCTGCTGCGGGTCGCGCGCCAGCGCGGCCTTGAGCTGCACCACCGCTTCCTCCAGCGTGCGCGGCGCCTGCCGCGAGGCCGGATCCAGCGCCTGCGGGGTGCCCACCAGCTGGTACAGCAGGGCGGTGGAGACGAGGGTGATCGCGCCGATGCCCAGCGCCACGCCGCGCGCGTCGCGCCACAGCGGGCGCAACAGGGTGGCCAGCACGATCAGGCACAGCAGCGCGGCAAAACCGAGGAAAGCGGCCATCACCACTCCTGCTCGTCGTCGCCGGCGGCCGGTTTGGCGGCGGGCTTGCGCCGGCGCACGATGGCGGCGACCACGCCGGCGCCGGCCAGCAGCACTACCGCCGGGCCGATCCACAGCAACAAGGTGCCGCCTTCCAGCCTGGGCTTGTACAGCACGAATTCGCCGTAGCGCTGCACCAGGTAGTCCTTGATCTGCGCGTCGCTCATGCCCTTGCGCATCAGCTCCAGCACTTCGCGGCGCAGCTGCAGCGCGATCAGCGCGTTGGAGTCGGCCAGCGACTGGTTCTGGCACATCACGCAGCGCAGCTGCAGGGTCAGCGCGTGGAAGCGCGCTTCCTCGGCGGCGGTGTGGAACTGCAGCGGCGCGGCGTCTGCTTGCTGGTTGGCCTGGGCGAAGGCGGTCGGGGTGAATCCACAGGCCAGCACCAGGGCCAGGGAAAGGCCCGCAATCCGGAGCCGGCCAGCGCGTTTCGCAATCCGGTTCATCGCTCCGCCTCGATGGTTGCGACCAGCGGCAGCAATTCCTTCGCGATCAGTTCGTCGGTCAGCGGACCCACGTGCTTCCAGCGCACGATGCCCTTGCCGTCGACCAGGAACGATTCCGGCGCGCCGTACACGCCCCAATCCAGCGCGGTACGGCCTTCCACGTCGGATAGCACCACCATGTAGGGGTTGCCGAACTGCTCCAGCCAGCGCAGCGCGTCGGCCGGCTCGTCCTTCCAGTTGTAGCCGACCACGCGGAGGCGCTTGGTTTCGGCGAACTTGGTGAGCACCGGGTGTTCCACCCGGCACTCCACGCACCAGCTGCCCCACACGTTCATCAGGAACGGCTGGCCGCGCAGGTCGGACAGTTTCACCGTGTAGGCGGGGTCGTGCAGCACCGGCAGCGAGAATTCCGGCGCCGGCTTGCCGATCAGCGGCGAGGGCAGGGCGTCGCGATTGGGCTTGCGGCTCATCCACACGCCTGCAGCCAGCAGCGCGGCCAGCAGGGCGAAGGCGGCCAGCGGCAGCCAGCGGGAAGTTTTCATGCGCGGCCCTTCATTGGAGATCCTTGCGCGCGCTGCGGAAGCGCCGGTCGAAGGCGGTGACGATGGCGCCCAGCGCCATCAGCAGCGCGCCGGCCCAGATCCAGCGCACGAACGGCTTGACGTGGACGCGCAGCGCCCAGGCATCGTTGCCCAGCGATTCGCCGATCGCCACGTAGGCATCGCCGAACACGCCGCGGGCGATGCCGGATTCGGTCATCACCTGGCCGCCGGCGCGATAGCGGCGCTTCTCGGGATGCAGGGTGTGGGTGATGCGGCCATCGCGCAGCACCTGCACGGTGCCGCGGTCGGACACGTAGTTCGGGCCATTGGTCTCGACGATGCCGTCGAAGCGGAACGCGTAGTCGCCAAGCGTCACCGTGTCGCCGGCCTTCACCGCCAGCTCGCGCTGCAGGTTCAGGCCTTCGACGAGCAGCGCGCCGACCAGGAACACCGCGATGCCCAGGTGCGCCAGGGCCATGCCCCACATCTCCAGGGTCAACCGTCCGCTGGCGCGCAGCCGCGACCAGACGAAGCGCAGCGTGCCCGCGCCCACCCAGGCCGCGCCGAGGATGCCGGCGGCGGTCTTCCACTGGCCCTGCGGGGCCAGGAAGAAGGCGATGACGGCGGCCACCAGCGCCAGCACCGCCCACGGCAGCAGCAGGCGCAGCGGCGTGGACATCTGTTCGCGCTGCCAGCGGGTCAGCGGGCCCAGCGGCACCAGCGCCACCAGCGGCGCCATCAGCAGGGTGAACATGATCGCGAAGTAGGGCGGGCCCACCGAGATCTTGCCGAGGTCCAGCGTATCGGCCAGCAGCGGGTACAGGGTGCCCAGCAGCACCATCGCGCAGGCGCTGGTAAGCAGCAGGTTGTTGAGCAGCAGCAGGGTCTCGCGCGAGCCGGCGGCGAAGGGCTTGGCGTTGCTCTCGGTATCCGGCGCGCGCAGCGCGTACAGCACCAGCGAGCCGCCGACCACGATGCCGAGGAAGACCAGCACGAACAGGCCGCGGCCCGGATCCGCCGCGAAGGCGTGCACGCTGGTCAGCACGCCGGAGCGCACCAGGAAGGTGCCCAGCAGCGACAGCGAGAAGCTGGCGATGGCCAGCAGCAGCGTCCAGCCGCCGAAACTGCCGCGCTTCTCGGTGACCGCCTGCGAATGCAGCAGCGCGGCGCCGGCCAGCCACGGCATGAAGCTGGCGTTCTCCACCGGGTCCCAGAACCACCAGCCGCCCCAACCCAGCTCGTAATAGGCCCACCACGAGCCCAGCGCGATGCCGAGGGTGAGGCAGGCCCAGGCCACGTTCGTCCACGGCCGCGTCCAGCGCAGCCACTGCGCGTCGATGCGGCGTTCCAGCAGCGCGGCGATGGCGAAGGCGAACGGCACCGCGAAGCCGACATAGCCGGCATAGAGCATCGGCGGATGCACGATCAACCCGGGGTCCTGCAGCAGCGGATTGAGGTCGCGCCCTTCGCCCGCGGCCGGCAGGATGCGGGTGAACGGGTTGCTGGTGAACACCAGGAAGGCGAGGAAGCCGACCGACACCACGCCCATCACGCCCAGCACCCGCGCCACCACTGGCGGCGGCAGCGCCTTCGAGAACCGCGCCACCGCCGCGGTCCACAGCGCCAGCACCAGCGCCCACAGCAGCAGCGAGCCTTCGTGGGCGCCCCAGACGGCGGTGTAGCGGTACAGCGTGGGCAGCAGCGAGTTGGAGTTCTCGGCCACGTACTGCACCGAGAAGTCGTTGACCACGAAGGCGTAGGTGAGGATGGCGAACGCCAGCCCGACCAGCAGCAATTGCAGCCATGCCGCAGGCCGCGCCACCGCCATCAGCACCGGTATGTCGCGCTGCGCGCCCAGCAGGGGCAGCAGCGCCTGCAGCGCCGCGACCGCCAGCGCGAGCAGCAGCGCGACCTGGCCGAGTTCGGGAAGCATCAGGGCGCGCCTTCGGCCGACGCCGGTTTCGCGTCCTGCACGTTGTGCTTCTTGTGCGCCGCGCCCATCTTGTCGGCCACTTCCTTGGGCATGTAGGTCTCGTCGTGCTTGGCCAGCACTTCCTCGGCCACGAACACGTCGCCGCGCATGCGCCCGGTGGCCACCACCGACTGGTTCTCGCGGAACAGGTCGGGAAGGATGCCGGTATAGACCACCGGCAGGCGCGCATCGCCGTCGTCGACGTCGAAATGCGCTTCCATCGAGCCCGGCGCGCGCTTGAACGAACCCTTGGCAACCATCCCGCCCAGGCGGAAGCGGGCGTCGCCGTTGCGCACGTTGTCGCCGGCACTGCCGCCCAGCACTTCGTGGGGGGTGTAGAGATAGGCGACGTTGCGCTGCAGCGCCATCGCGATCAGCGTGGTCGCCACGCCGGCGATGGCGACCAGGGCAAGGATCAGCAGCAGGCGGCGTTTGCGGGTGGGGTGCATGGCGTCCTGGTCAGTCCCGCGACAGCGGGCGTTCGGTATCGGGGGGAGGGGTGGCCTGCCGGCGCGCTGCGCGCAGCCTGGCGGCGCGCAGCGCGGCGCGGATCTGCAGCTTCGGCACCAGCAAGTCCCACAGCAGCATCGCGGCGAATACCGCGTAGGCGCCGATGACGTATTCGCGATAGCTCATCGCGGCTCCCCGGCGGCCAGCTTCGCGACCCAGTCCTTGCCGGCTTCGCGACGCAGGTTGTCGGCACGTGCGCGGGCCAGCAGCGAACCGGCGAACCACAGCTTGGTGCCGACGATCATCCAGACCAGCGGCCACATCATGCTGGCGTCCATGCTGGATTCGCCGAACACGCGGATGGTCTGGCCCTGGTGCAGCGAGTTCCACCACACCACCGACCAGCGGATCACCGGCAGCAGGGCCACCCCGACGATGGCGAGCAGGCCGGCCGCGCGGGCGGCATTGCGGCGGTCGTCGATGGCGGCGTACAGGCCCATCACGCCCAGGTAGAGGAACAGCAGGATCAGCTCGGTGGTCAGGCGCGGGTCCCAGTCCCACCAGGTGCCCCACATCGGCTTGCCCCAGATCGAGCCGGTGGCGAGGGTGACGAAGGTGAAGGCGGCGCCGGTGGGCGCGCAGGCCATCGCCAGGATTTCGCAGAGCTTGATCCGCCAGATCAGCGCAATGGCCGAATAGAACGCCATCAGCGCGAAGATGGCCATGCTCATCCAGGCCGCCGGGACGTGGATGTAGAGGATGCGGAAACTGTCGCCCTGCTGGTAGTCGGCGGGCACCGCGAACAGCGCGCCATAAACACCCACCAGCATCGCCAGCATGCCCAGCATCCACGCCCACGGCGTCCAGCGGGCGGCGAAGCGATCGAAGTACGGGGGCGAGCCGAGTTGGTGGAACCAGCGGATCAGCGGAGACATCTTGGCCTTTGCAGGAGCGGCGTGGACGCGCCGCGGGCAATCCTGCGAAGGATACCAGCCCGCGGGCGGGCCGGTACCCGGATTTCCGGCAGCGGACGGGCGGCGCGGGTCGCCCGTCCGCGGGTGAAGCGGCTTACTGGACCTGGATGCTGCCCTGCATCAGCGCCAGGTGGCCCGGGAAGCTGCAGAAGAACTTGTAAGGGCCGCCGTCCTTGATCTTGGCCACGTCGAAGGTCACCGATGCGGACTCGCCGCCGCCGATGATCTTGGTGTGGGCGATCGAACGGGTGTCGCCGGCCTTGACATGCTCGGCCGCATTGGAGGCGCCGTCGGCGGCGATGCCGGCCATGTCGGCTTCCTTCGAGATCACCACGTTGTGGCCCATGACGTTGGCGGCCATGGTGCCGACGTGCTTCAGGTTGATGGTGAACTGGGTGCAGCTGGCCGGAACGGTGATCGAGTCGGCGTTGAACTGCATCGCGTCGTTCGATTCGATGGTGGTGGCGCAGTTTTCGACCACGGCCGGCTTGGTGCTGGCGGCGGCCGGGGCCGGGGCCGCTTCAGCCGGAGCAGCCTCGGCCGGAGCCGCGGCGGGAGCTTCGGCAGCCGGCGCCGTATCGGCCGGCGCGGCGGAGTCGGCGGGCGCGGACGAATTGCCGCAGGCGGAGAGGGCCAGCGCAACCGCACCGGCGAGCAGGATGTGACGGGACTTCATTGCGAATGCTCCAGAGAATGTGAGGCTGGCCGCAACGGCCAGGCGCGCCATTGTCATCCCTGATCCGTTAAAAGAACATTGATCCATCTCAAGCGCGCGCTGCTTCATGAATGGGCGATGCGCAGCGCGGCGGCGGCGGTGACCGGGGCCAGTGCCAACGCCAGCGCCAGCCCGGCACCGAGCAGCAGCAGCGCGCCGACCGCATCGAAGCCCTGCGCGTGCGCCGCCACCGAACCTGCGCCGAACACCAGCACCGGCACGTACAGCGGCAGCGCCAGCAGCGCGACGAGGATCCCGGCGCGGCGCATGCCCACAGTCAGCGCGGCGACCACCGCGCCCAGCAGGCTCAGGATCGGCGTGCCCAGCAGCAGCGACAGCATCAGTACCGGCAGCTGCGCATGCGGCAGGTGCAGCAGTTCGCCCAGCAGCGGCACCGCGATGATCAGCGGCAGGGCGGTGGTGGCCCAGTGCATCAGCGTGCGCACCAGCACCAGCCACCACAGCGGCACCGGCGCCAGCATCCACTGTTCCAGCGAACCGTCCTCGGCATCGCCGCGGAACAGGTTGTCCAGCGCCAGCAGTCCGGCCAGCAGGGCCGCCAGCCACAGCACCGCCGCCGCCACCGGCGCCAGCGATTTCGCGTCGCCGCCCAGGCCCAGCGCGAACAGCACCACGGTCAGCAGTGCGAACAGCGCCGGCTGCAGTGCGTCGCCGCGGCGCGCCCACAGCAGCTGCAGGTCGCGGATCATCAGCGCGCGGGCGGCCTGCCACATCATGCCGTCGGCCTCTTCAGTTCCAGCAGGCGCGTGCGCACCGGGGGCGCGGCGTAGGCGCCGTGGGTGGTGATCAGCGCCGCGCCGCCTTCGCGCAGGTGCGCCTCCACCATCCGGTTGACCAGCTGGATGCCGTCCAGGTCGAGGTTGGCGTAGGGTTCGTCCAGTAGCCACAGCGGCGCCGGCGACAGCCACTGCCGGGCCAGTCCGAGGCGCTTCTTCTGCCCGGCCGAGAGGGTGCGCAGCGGCGCGTCCTCGAAACCGCCCAGGCCGACGATGGCCATCGCCGCCTCCGGGGTCTGCCGGGCGCGATGGCCATGCAGTCCGCACAGGTATTCCAGGTTGCGCAGCGCCGACAGGTCGGCTTTCAGGCCCGGCAGGTGCCCCAGGTAGGCGATGTGGCGGGCGCGGGATTCGGGCCGCGCCGGCTGCCCATCGATGTCCACGCTGCCAGCTTCGGCGCGCAGCAGGCCTGCCAGCACGCGCAGCAGGGTGGTCTTGCCGGCGCCGTTGCCGCCTTGCACCAGCAGCGCCTCGCCGGCATCGACGGAAAAATCCAGCGGCCCGAACACCGGCGTCTCGTCGCGCGAGAACGCCAGCCCGTACGCGGCGAGCAGGGGTCGGGAAAGCGTGCGGGAATCGGGCATGGGCCGCCGATTCTACCGGCCAGCCCGGCGCGCGCCCACCGGGCTGCGCCTGCGCGCGCATCCGGCCCGGCGCGGATTCCGTACACTGGCATGCCCGCTACAATCGGCATCATCATGCGTCCAGACACCAAATTGCCGAAGGTCGGCACCACCATCTTCACCGTGATGTCGCAGCTGGCGGCCGAACACGGTGCGGTCAACCTCGGCCAGGGCTTCCCGGATTTCCCGGTGCCGCCGCGGCTGGTGGACGCGCTGACCCGCGCGATGCAGGCCGGCCACAACCAGTACGCGCCGATGACCGGCATCCCCGCGCTGCGCCAGGCCATCGCCGCCAAGACCGAGCGCTGCTACGGCTGGCGCCCCGACGCCGACACCGAAATCACCGTCACCAGCGGCGCCACCGAGGCGATCTTCAACGCCATCCACGCGGTGGTGCGGGCCGGCGAGGAAGTCATCGTCCTCGACCCCTGCTACGACTGCTACGAGCCGGCCATCGAGCTGGCCGGCGCCACCGCGGTGCACGTGCCGCTGGACCCGGCCACGTTCGCACCCGACTGGGACGCGGTGCGCGCGGCGATCACGCCGAAGACCCGCATGCTGATGGTCAACAGCCCGCACAACCCGTCCGGCGCGATGTTAACCGCCGCCGACATGCAGGCGCTGCAGGACCTCCTGCGCGGCACCGACATCGTGCTGCTCAGCGACGAGGTCTACGAGCACATCGTGTTCGACGGCGCCCGCCATGAGTCCGCGCTGCTGTACCCGGACCTGCGCGAGCGCAGCTTCGTCATTTCCAGCTTCGGCAAGACCTACCACTGCACCGGCTGGAAGCTGGGCTACGCGATCGCGCCGCCGGCGCTGTCGGCGGAGTTCCGCAAGGTCCACCAATACAACGTGTTCTGCAGCTTCGCGCCGTCGCAACACGCCTTTGCCGAGATGATCGCGCAGGAGCCGGAACACTACGAGCAGCTGGGCGCGTTCTACCAGGACAAGCGCGACCGCTTCCGCGCGCAGCTGGCCGCCACCCGGTTCAGGCCGCTGGCGGTGCCGGGCGGGTATTTCCAGCTGGTGGACTATTCCGCCGTCAGCGACCTGCCGGACCTGGAGTTCGCGCGCTGGCTGACGATCGAACACGGCGTGACCGGCATTCCGCTGTCGCCGTTCTATGCGGCGCCGCCGGCCGGGCAGTGCCTGCTGCGGCTGTGCTTCGCCAAGAACGATGAGACGGTGGGAGCGGCGATCGAGCGGCTGGCGCGGCTGTAGCGTGCTGACGCTGCGGAAGGTGCGCAGCAGGCTCCTTCCGCAAAGAGGCCTCAGTTGCTGTTCTGGCGGTTGCTGCGCACCGTATTGAAGTCTTGTGCCGGAGCAGTCCTC
>NZ_JAXOFT010000037.1:0-15201 GCF_036409385.1 Thermomonas sp. LB-4
CGGCCAGCTTGGCCACGCGCTCCTGCAGCTTCTCGCGGTCGTAGTCGGAGGAGGTTTCCTCGATCTGCGCCTTGATCTGCTTGATGCGCGCCTCGATGCCCGCGCCTTCGCCGGCGCCATCGATGATGGTGGTGTTTTCCTTCGACACCTGGATCTTCTTGGCGCGGCCGAGGTCCTTGATGGTGGCCTTCTCCAGCGACAGGCCGACTTCCTCGGAAATCACCACGCCGCCGGTCAGGATCGCCATGTCTTCCAGCATCGCCTTGCGACGATCGCCGAAGCCCGGGGCCTTCACCGCGCAGACCTTGACGATGCCGCGGATGGTGTTGACCACCAAGGTCGCCAGCGCTTCGCCTTCGACTTCCTCCGCCACGATCAGCAGCGGCTTGCCGGCCTTGGCCACGCCCTCGAGGACGGGCAGCAGGTCGCGCACGTTGGAGATCTTCTTGTCGTACAGCAGGATGAAGGGATCATCCAGGTCGGCCGACATCGACTGCTGGTTGTTGACGAAGTACGGGCTCAGGTAGCCGCGGTCGAACTGCATGCCCTCGACCACGTCGAGTTCGTTGTCCAGGCCGCTGCCTTCCTCGACCGTGATCACGCCTTCCTTGCCGACCTTGTCCATCGCCTGCGCGATCAGGTCGCCGATGTTGGCATCCGAGTTCGCGGAGATCGCGCCGACCTGGGCGATTTCCTTGCTGGTCGACGACGGCTTGGACAGCGACTTCAGTTCGCCGACCGCGGCCTTCACCGCCTGGTCGATGCCGCGCTTCAGGTCCATCGGGTTCATGCCGGCGGCGACCGCCTTCATGCCCTCGCGGATGAACGCCTGCGCCAGCACGGTGGCGGTGGTGGTGCCGTCGCCGGCGTTGTCGGAGGTCTTGGAAGCGACTTCCTTCACCATCTGCGCGCCCATGTTCTCGAACGCGTCAGCCAGTTCGATTTCCTTGGCGACGGAGACGCCGTCCTTGGTGATGGTCGGCGCGCCGTAGCTCTTCTGCAGCACGACGTTGCGGCCCTTCGGGCCGAGGGTCGCCTTCACGGCGTTGGCGAGCACGTTGACGCCGCGCACCATCTTGGAGCGCGCGTCTTACGGCGACCAGCACCAGCAGGGGCAGGCCGGCGAACAGGCGGGAGTCGTCCATCCTGCCGCCTCAGCGCGTGCGACGCGCGGCCATCTTCTGGCCGGCCGCACGCATTTCATCGGGCGAGAGCTTGCCGTCGCCGTCGGCATCCAGGGTGTCGAAACGCTTGGCGATGCGCGGCAGTTTCGCGTCGGCCTCGGCCTTGTCGATCAGGCCATCGCCATTGGTGTCGGCGGCTTTCAGGCGCTCGTGCAGGGTGGCCTTCTGTTCGTCCGTGAGGGTGCGCTGCTGGGCATGGGCGGGCGCCACCAGCGCGCATACGGACAGGGCGGTGGCGAGGGGAAGCAGGATGGATCGGGACATCGGGAATCTCCGGGTGAGGGAAGGAACAGGTGCAGGCGCGGCGGGTCGGGAATGCGTCCTTGCGGCAGGGGAGGTGCCAGGCCGCCGCGCCTGCGGGAAAGGGTGCAGCCGGTCGGTCAGTGGCCGCGCGGACAGGCGATGGCGTCACCGGCGGCATTGGTGCAGGTGCGCGTATGCACCAGCGTGCCGTCCGAGACGGTTGTACTGCCGGTGTAGCTATTGCCGTTCGCGCCGGTGGCGGTGGTGCTGCGTGCGCCGGTCACGTTGCCGTCCGCGTCGCGGCTGATGCCACCGCTGGTGCTGGCTGTCCCGCCGTTCGGTCCGTTGGCGTACGCGCTGCCCCGGCGGCCGGCACTGCCGTCGGCGTTGCGGTAGGCGCTGCGGTCGTAACCGGCATTGCCGCCGTTGGCACTGCTGAGGCTGCCGCTGCGCGCGGCGCTCGCATTGCCCTGGCCATCGGCCTGCCAGCCCCGTTGGCGCTGGCTGTCGAAGCGGGCATTGCTGCGCTCGACGGCGACGCTGCCGCCCTGGGCGGTGCGCTGCACGGCGCGGCTGCGTTCGCGGGCTTCGGCCTGGTCGGCGATCAGGGTGGTGGCGCACACGGCGAAAGCGGTGGCGATCAGCAACGGGGTCTTGCTCATGGCGGAATCCTCATCGGGGTGGGGGGTGGCCGCACGGGGAAGCGGCGGCAGGGCCAAGGTAGGGCGGGCAACGGCGGCAGGTGTGTCGCGGTTGACAGCAGATGTGTCTGCCGCCCGCGCCGGAAACATCTGCTTACAAACCGGCCGGAAACGGGGTTTGCCGGGTGTCGCGGCGGCGGGCGATAGTGGCCGCATGGACGAGACCCTGCCCCGCGTGCTGCTGGTGGACGACGACGTGCGGTTGCGCGAGCTGCTGCAGCGATACCTGCAATCGCAGGGCTTCGAGGTGCGCGGCGTGGGCGATGCCGCGCAGATGCGGCAGTCGCTGGATCGCGGCCACTTCGACCTGATCGTGCTGGACCTGATGCTGCCCGGCGAGAACGGCTTGGAGATATGCCGCCGCCTGCGCGGCCAGGGCGACGCCACGCCCATCGTGATGCTGACGGCGAAGGGCGACGAGATCGACCGCATCGTCGGGCTGGAAATCGGCGCCGACGACTACGTGCCCAAGCCGGTGAATCCGCGCGAGCTGCTGGCGCGCATCCGTTCGGTGCTGCGGCGCACGCGCCCCGCGCCCGGTGCGCCGCAACCCGACGGCGGTGAGGTGGTGTTCGGGCCTTTCACGCTGGACCTGGGTCGGCGCGAGCTCACCCGCGACGGCGCGCTGCTGCGGCTGACCAGCGGCGAATTCGCGGTGCTGTCGGTGCTGCTGCGGCATCCACGCCAGCCGCTCAGCCGCGACCGTCTGATGAGCCTGGCGCGCGGCCGCGAGCACGAGGCTTTCGAACGCAGCATGGACGTCACCATCGCGCGCCTGCGCCGCCTGCTGGAAGACGATCCGCGCCAGCCGCGCCTGATCCAGACGGTCTGGGGCGTGGGTTACGTGTTCGTCCCGCCGGAGGCCGCGCCATGAGGGCGCCGTTGCCGCGCAGCGTGTTCGGCCAGCTGGCGCTGGTCATCGCCCTGGTGTTGGTGGGCGCGGGCGTGCTGGCGGTCCTGCTCGGGCGCGAACTCGCCACGCGGCCGGCGGCCGAACAGCTGCTGCGCGCGATGCAGGGCTTCGCCGAAGTGGTCGAAGCGCTCGATCAGCACCAGCCGCACGCACGCACGGTCGCGCAGCTGCGGGATGCCGGGCTGGAAGTGCGCAGCACGCCGCCCGCCGACGCCCGTCCGCGTTTCGCGCCCTTGCTGCGCGAACTGCGCGAACGGGCCGCCGGCACGCTGGGCGCCGGGCGCGAACTGCGGATGGAGGCAGGCCGCGGGCTGCGGGTGATCTGGCTGAAACCGGCCACGCGCGAACCGCTGTGGGTGTCGTTCGCCTACGACCGCCCGGGGACCGGCATGCGCCGCTTCTCGGTGTTCATGCTGATCGGGTGCGTGGCGCTGGTGTGGTTGGCCGCCGCGTACTTCGCGCGCCGGCTGGTGCAGCCGTTGCGCCAGCTCGCGGCGGCGGCACCGGCCATCGTGCGCGGCGACGCCCCGCCGGTCGTCCCGGCGCGCGCGCCGCGCGAAGTCGCCGGCCTGGCACAGGCGCTGGGCGAAGCCAGCCGCGACGTGCGCGCGGCGACGGAAGAGCGTGCGCTGCTGCTCGCCGGCATCTCGCACGACCTGCGCACGCCGCTCACCCGCCTGCAGTTCGCGCTGGAGATGGTGCCCGACACCGATCCCGACCTGACCCGCAGCATGCAGCGCGACATCATGGAAATGGACGCGATCCTGGGCCAGTTCATCGCCTTCGCCCGCGATGGCCGCGACGAAGGCAGCGAAACGGTCGACCTGGCCGCGATCTGCCGCCATGCGGTCGCCGCGGCCTCGAAAGGCTGGCGTGTGGAACTGCCGGAGCACGCGCTGCTGCCGGGCAAGCCGATGGCGCTGCTGCGCGCGGTCGAGAACCTGCTGGTCAACGCCGAGCGGCATGGCACGTTGCCGCTGTCGTTGCGGCTGTGGGCCGAAGGTCCGGCGTGGGTGGTCGAGGTGGCCGATGGCGGTCCGGGCCTGTCCGCCGAAGCCGCCGAGCGCGCACGCCAGCCGTTCGTCCACGACCAGGCAGGCGGCGGCAGCGGCCTGGGCCTGCCGATCGTCGACCGCGTGGCCCGCCAGCACGGCGGCGAACTGCGCCTGCTGCCGAATACGCCCCAGGGCCTGCGCGCGCAACTGTGGCTGCGGGCCGGTTGATCTCCCCCAACAAGGTGATGCGATGAAGACGATGCTGTTCCGCACGGGCCTGCTGGCCTGCGTCCTGACCGCTGCGCTGCCGCTGGCCGCGCAGACCTTCCGCGAACGCCTGCAGCAGGCGCGCGACGCCTCGCGCCAGCCGGCTGCAAGCCCACCGGCGTTGCCCGCCGGCGCCCGTGCGCTGCGCGATGTCGCCTACGGCGACGATCCGCGCCAGCGCTACGACGTCTACCTGCCGGCGCAGCCGCAGCACGCGCCGGTGATCCTGTTCGTGCACGGCGGCGGCTGGGCCAGTTTGGTTTGTTGACTGATGATGGCAGGCCCGCGTGATGCGGGCCCGCCAGGTCGCGCATCAGGATGTGGGCGGGTCGAGTTTCAGGATCAGGCGGTTGGTGTAGTCGATGATCACGGTCTTGCCGACTTTCAGATGTTTGGCGATCTTCGGGTTCTCGATATCGACGGTCAGCGTGCGGCCGTTCGGGCCTTCCAGCGTCACGGTGCCGGCGTCCTTGTCGACCGCGACGATGGTGGCGACCACATGGATGGTGGCGCCGATGGAAGCG
This sequence comes from Thermomonas sp. LB-4, assembly GCF_036409385.1. Classification (NCBI taxonomy): domain Bacteria; kingdom Pseudomonadati; phylum Pseudomonadota; class Gammaproteobacteria; order Lysobacterales; family Lysobacteraceae; genus Thermomonas; species Thermomonas sp. LB-4. Next base: position 4,828 of record NZ_JAXOFT010000037.1, read on the forward strand.
GCCGGATCGTTGATGTTGTTGTTGGTGCCGCCGGAGACTTCCATCACGAACGGTTCGGCTTCCTCGGCCTTGGTCGGCTTGCGCAATTCCGCCTTGATGTCCACCCCGTAGGTGGCGGTCACCTGCTGGCCGATCTTGACGTTGGCCAGATAGACGTTGGACGGGTCGATGGTGACCGTCTGCGTGTTGCCTTCCGGGCCCTTCAGGGTCACGCGCTTGTTGATCTGGTCGATGGCGACAATGGTGGCGCTTTCGGTCACCGTGGTGAATTTTTCGACGGTTTTGACTTTGGCAGAAACGGTCTGCATGGAACCGGCAAGCACCGCGGTGGCGGCAAGGATCTTCAGCGTCTTGAATTTCATTTCAGGTCTCCGGAGCGTAACTTTGAAGCGCGGTTGAAGGGAAACGGCGGGCAATGGCATGGGTGTCACTGGCGCAGGCCGAAACGAAAAGCCGGGCACGCCAGTGCATGCCCAGTTTAATGGCAATTCATAGTTCCCGGATTGTCAAAAAACCGAATTTACGGATATTTAACCAACTGTGCCGGCAGTCGGTCCGTAACTGTCAAATATCATTCGGCAACCGTAATTTCCTCGACCTTCATCCAGCTTGCGTCCGGATCGAAGCTGTCGATGGCGGCTACAGCGGTTGCCGTTTCCGGCCCGAGGTCTTTTTCGTAGACCACGCCGTCTTGATTGACCATGAAAGTCTTCATGCCGCTGGCGCCGTATTCCGCCGGCCAGGCCAGCAATGCGAAACCATCGGTCAAACGGCCGTTGTTGAAGTACTCCCTGGGGCCGCCGGGGGCATTACCGCCCTGTTTGTACAGCATGCGGTAGCGGTAGCCATGGTAAGCTTCGGCGGTTGCGGCGTCGTAGCCTTCCGCCGCGGCGGCGGCCACCAGCGGTCCGATCGGACTTGCCGGCTCGCCTTCGGATGTTTGCCAGTACAGGCCGTTGCGGCTGCCCGGGTCGCTGATGATTTTCACCGCATAAACCCCTGCCTCATCGCCGTCACGGCCTTCGGACGCATATTCCTGCTGCGCGGGTATAGGAAGTTCAACCGCCCTTTTTGGCGAGTCTGGCGGGTAGGAAGCGGCCGCGCAAGCGCCGCTTTGGGCACAGATCGGGCACAGATCGGGGGTTCATGCGTGGGTTTTCGACATCGCGGGGCCACGCAGCGGCTCAGTGCGTAGCCATTTCTCACCGAATCCCGGCACAGGGCCGAGCGCAGCCCTGCGGGGTCGTGGCCGCATCGGATCGGACTCTGGCTTGGCTGCCGGCTGTGTGGCCGGCGCCTCATCACGCGGCGGGCGGCGGGGCGCGCGCTGCGGGCCGGTAGTGCGCTTGCTCCAGCGCGCCGTGTTTCTCGAAGTGGGCGAGGATGGCGCGAATGGCCTTGGGGTCTTCGATGCTGGCGACGATCCGCACCGCGCCGCCGCAGTGGGCGCAGGTGGCGACGTCGATGGAAAAGACCCGCTTGAGCCGTTGCGCCCAGCTCATCGCACGGCGCTTCTGCTCGGGGCTGCGCGGCTCGTCGTGGGCGCTTGCGTCCACTGGCGCCGCATCGCCCGCAGGCCGCTTGCCGCGCCCCGATGGCGTCAGCTGCGCGCGCAGATTCGCGTTCGGGGCGAATACGCCGTGGAAGCGGGTGAGATGCGCGCGTGGCGGCGGGACCAGTGCCGCCAGCTTGGCGATGAAGTCCACCGCATCCCATTCGACATGCGTGGTGCCATTGCGCCACGGCGTCTTGAGCTGATACCGCACCCTACCCTGCGGTGAGATCGACAGCCGCTGCTCGCTGATCGCCGGGCGCGTGATGTAGCGGCACAGCTTTTCGAGCTTGTGGCTTTCGTGTGCTTCCGCGGCCACGCCGGCATGCAGCGAGAAGCCGCCGACCTTGCCGGCATCGCCCTCCAGCGAGCCTGCGTCACCGGGCAATGTTTGCAGCGTGACGACCTTGCGGCCAGCGTCGCGACCGGTGGCGATGCGGTAGGTCATCGAACTCATCCGCAGCCCATCCATGCCGTCGTCGCTACCCGCGCTGTCGGACAGGAACACGGATTCGTCTTCGCCTTCGAGCCAGCCGCGGCGCGACAGGTGCCGGCACACGCGATGCGCGATGGTGTTGGCCAGTTCCGTCAGTTGCGCCGATGTGGGCGCACGGGTGCGGTGCAGGCGCGGCTTGCGCTGCGGACGCTCGGTGGTGTCCTCGTACACGCCGTCGAGCCACAGCATGTGGAAGTGGATGTTGAGATTCAGCGCGCTGCCGAAGCGCTGGATCAGGGTCACCACGCCGCATTGCGCCGTATCCCGCGGCACGCCGGCCTGATCGGCAAGCCAACCGGCGATCACACGATGCACGATGCCCAGCACCGGGCCGATCGCCTCAGGCTTGCTGGCGAACAGGAAGCGCAACGGGTACGGGAAACTCAGCACCCATTGCCGCACCGGCCGCGGGCCGAACACCTCGTCCACCAGATGCCGCGCCGACTCGGCCATGCGCCGTGCGCCGCAGCTCGGGCACAGCCCGCGCTTCTTGCAGGAATACGCCACCAGCCTCTCGGCACGACAGTGCTCGCAGACCACGCGCAGGAAGCCGTGCTCGAGCACGCCGCAGCGCAGGTAGGTCTCGAACTCCTCGCGCACATACTCGGGCAGCGGGCGGTCTTCGGCCTCAAGACGCGCGATGAAGTCCGGGTAGTGCGCCTGCACTAGCGCGTACAGCAGCGTGCGCTCGGGCAGGTGGCGCGCGTAACGCGCAGCGGCGTGGGCGGCCGGCAGTGGCGCGCACACCTCGGCCTGCCGCCGGGGTGCGGTCAGGCGCGGCACGCAGCGCTCCGTTGCAGGGACGGCTGCTCAGGGTTGCGCCCGCGAGCACGCGTTCATAGCGCGGCGTCTACGCGCGGGCGCTGCAGCATCTGGCGCCGTTTGCGCGCGCGGTGGCGGGTCTGACCGCGGTGCCGCAGCCTGCGGAAGCCGCGTTTGCGCCGCCACGCCGACGCGGGCCGTCACCGCAACGCCGGTAACGCCACCGGCTCGAAGCCGACCCGGGGCACTTGGATTCGCGCAAGCCATTGAATATGAATGGGCAACTACCGCCTGTCGGCATTATGTTGCAATGCAACATCGACCATTCTATGCTGCACTGCACAAACCGGCATCCCTGCCGGCAATCACGCAGGAGACCGACATGTACCAGTTCAACGAGCAGTTCACCAAGGCCTATAGCCAGTTCGCCGACGCGGCCGCCAACGCCAACCGTCTGGCCCTCGAGAACGCCGAGAAGGCCTTTGGCCTGCACTTCGCCGCGTTTGAAGAGAGCGCCAACGCCACCTTTGCCTACGTCAGCGAACTGATCGACGTGCGCGACGCCGACGGCCTGAAGGCCGTGTGGCCGAAGGGCCTGCAGGTCGCACGCGCCAACGCCGAGCGCAGCCTGGGCGCCACCCAGGAAGTGTTCGCGGCCACCGTGAAGACCAACGAGGCGATCGGCTCGCTGGCCAAGGGCCAGTTCGAGAAGGCCACCGCGCAGGCCAAGGCCGAAGTCGAGAAGGCCACCAAGGCCGCTTCGAAGTCCGCCAAGTAAGAGATCCACCAGCTCCGGCGCGGGGGACCCCTCCCCTAGCCCCCGCGACGACAAGACCCGGCAGCGGCCATCGCTGCCGGGTTTTTCTTTGCCTCAGTCCTGCAACTGGCGCAGCAGCGAACCGAAGGTCAGGTACCAGGAATCGGCGCCGGTGTTGTTGCGCCCGTAGCCCAGGAACAGCGGTCCCAGCGGCGTATCGAAGCCGACGAACACACTGCCGCCCAGGATGGCACCGGAGCGATCGAAGTCGCTCCACTCGGTCCAGACGTGTCCGGCCTCGGCACTGGCGCCGATGTACAGCGGCATCGAGAACACCCGGCTGGTGTCGCCGGTGCGGCGGTAGAACACCGCCCGCGCCAGCGCGGCCTGGCGATCCACCAGCGCACGTTCGGCAAAGCCCGACATGTTGAGGAAGCCGCCGAGGAAGGTCTGCGACTGGTAGTTGACACCCGGGTCCAGCGCGCTGGCCACGCGTCCGCCCAGCAGCAGGTGGTAGCGCTCCCACGAATGCGCCCAATCGACACTGATGCGGGCCACGTCGCCTTCGACATTGGCATCGCCCCACGGCTGCAACGACACGTACTCGATGTCCGCGCGCAGGCCGGTGGTCGGGAAGCTCACGCTGTCCAGGGTGTCGAAGGTGGCGCCCACGCGCACACCGGCGTAGGTCTCCTCTTGGGTGGGGAAGGCAGTCGGATCACCGATCACCCGCTGGCCCTTGTCCTTGCCGGCCACCAGCGACGCCGCGACCCGCCAGGACGGCACCGGCGAGAACCCCGCCTCCAGGCTGGCGCCACGACGCACCACGCGGTACTCCGCCAACTGCTCCAGCGATTCGCTCATCAGCGGCAGCGATTCGCTGCGCAGCTCCAGCGCCGGGCGCAGGAAGAACGCACCACCGTCACCGAACGGCTGGCGGAACTCGGTGCGCAGGCCGCTGACCCGGCCCAGCTGGATCAGGTTGCGCCACTTGCCGCCCAACCGGTTGACGTCGTGGAAGGTGAGCTCCGCAGAGATCATGTAGCTGCTGGAGCCGTTGAAGTTGTCGTCCAGCTGCAGGCCGAACTTGCCGAACGCGGTCCACGGCTTCTGCCGCGGCACCAGCTCCAGCCCGGCCTTACCATCGCGCGAGGCCAGCCGGTAGTCGATGGTGTCGAAGCGGCCGTCGCCGTAGGCGCGCCCCACCGAGCGCTCCACCCGCTCCACGTCGAACGGCCTGCCCACCATGTCCTCGGCCTGCCAGGCCACGTGGCGCGTCGCCGACGGCGTATGCCTGGGCTCCACGTCGAGGAACGCGACCAGGCCCGGGTCGAAATCGCGCCGATGCTGGCCTGCGCGCAACGCCGCATAGCGTTCTGCCGACACCGCATAGCGCCGGAGTTGCGGCAGCATCGCCTCGGCGGCGCGCTCGCCGACCGCGACCGCTTCAGCGGTGCGATTGAACTGGCCGGAGGTGATGTCGCCCAGCTCGGGGCGGATCAGCACGTCGCCGACATCGAGCGTGGCCAGGCTGCGCTCGGTCTTCTCGGTCATCAGCGCGGTGATCATCTGGTCGAGGATGACCGCGGGATTGGTCAGGCCCTCCGCGCCCAGCAGCTTCGAGCCGACATCGACCACCACCAACCGCGGCACGCCCATCGCGCGCATCTCGTCGATCGGCACGTTCTCGGCCATGCCGCCATCGACCAGCAGTTGGTCGCCGACCTTGACCGGCGCGAACGCGCCCGGCACCGACATGCTGGCGCGGATCGCCAGGGCCAGGTCGCCATCGGCGAACACCACTTTCCTGCCGGTCACGATGTCCGCGGACACCGCGCGGAACGGGATCGGCAGCGCATCGAAATCCTCTGCGCGCCACGTCGAGAGGGTGAGCCGGCGCAGCAGCAGCATGAGCTTCTGCCCGCGCACCAGGCCGACCGGGAAGCCCAGCCGTCCATCCTTGTAGCCGATCTCGAGATTGAGCAGGTGGCGGAAATCCTCGTCCTTGCGCTCCATCGGCAAGTCCGGGCGCGGCGGGTCGTCGACGAACATGCCGGCCCAGTCGATCGAACCGACGATCTTCTCCAGTTCCGCGGCGTCGTAGCCGGTTGCGTACAGGCCGCCCACGATCGCGCCCATGCTGGTGCCGCTGACAGCGCAGACCGGGATGCGCTCGCGCTCCAGCACTTTCAGCACGCCGATGTGGGCGATGCCGCGCGCACCACCGCCGCCCAGCACCACGCCCACGCAGTCCGGATCCGGCTGTGCCGGCGGAGCCGCGCTGGCGGCGCACGGAATCGCGAGCATGCCGCCCAGCGCAATGATCATCGCCCACCGATTGCCCGCGTCTCGCCATGTGCGACGCCGCTGTGTCCCCATCGTGCCGCTCCTGCCCCGCGTGTGTCCGTACTTTAATCGGATCGCTGTCGAAAAGAACGGCCGTCGCGCGTCATTCGTACACATGCAAGCGCCACCCTGTCGTCAGTCACGATTGCGTCCTGATCGCATTCACGGGCACAATATTGCACTGAACAGTTCAATATCGCCAAGATCCGAGGCCAAAAAAGCCTACCCCTTGAAGGCGTAGGCCGGCGCGCACTCACATGTTCAGTCAATCGTCGTGTCTGTCCTCCGAAATGTGAACCGCCATGTCCTGGAGTACCTGGCTGACGTGCTGGTCGGCAATGCCGTAGAAGATGTGCTTGGCTTGGCGCTCGCCGCGCACGAGGCGCGCGCCGCGCAACAGGCGCAGGTGATGGCTGACCAAGGACTGCGACAGGTCTAGCGAGCCAGCAATGTCGCCCACTGCGACCGATCCGCGCATGCACTGCAACAGGATTTTCAATCGCGATTGGTCGCCCAGCAGGCGGAAGGTCTCTGCCAGAACAGCGACGTCACTTTGCGATAGTGCGAGGACATCAGTGGTCGTGCCGTGGTTAGAGGTCGAACATTGCACAATAGCGGCGCTGGTGGTTTTGCGGGATGTCATGGATTCAAACCCTCAAGTGAACTGCGAACCGTCTAGCACGGCCTCAATGCTTGTGACCGGGAGCGGAGTGGTCATGGTCATGATTGTGCTCACTGTGGTCGTGGCCGCTGTGGTCCTGACGGCCTGTCGTGGGTTGCAGGCTGCAGATGTTCTCGTCAGCCTCCGAGTTCCAGTCGATTCCGACTGTGGCGTGTTCGATGCTGAACTGCTCTCGCAGCACCGCCTCGACGCGCTTGACCACAGCTCGCGCCTCCTCGTCCACGTTGGGTCGAACGTGTAGCGTGGCCATCGTGCGACCGGAAGTGAGTTGCCACACGTGAACATGGCTGACAGCCGCCAGGCCGGGCACAGTGCTCATCAGGCCTTGTTCCACCTTTTCCGGCGAAGCGTCCTCTGGCGCACCCTCCAACAGGATATGGATCGACTTGGCCAGGAGCTTCCAGGCGCTGCGCAGAATCAACGCCGCTACTAGAACCGACAGGATGGGGTCGATCGGAGTCCAGCCGGTGAAGTAGATGACGATCGCTGCAACGATGGCGCCGACAGAGCCGAGCAGGTCACCCATCACGTGGAGGATGGCACCTTTCACATTGACGTGATCGGTTTCGCCGCGGGTCATGATCCACAGCACGAGGACGTTGATCAGTAAGCCGAGCACGGCGACGATCATCATCGGGCCGGCGAGGATGACGGGCGGCGCCTGCAGCCGCTCCCACGCCTCGTAGGCGATCCATGCGACGATCGCGAACAGGGTCACGGCGTTCAGGAAGCCGGCGATGACCTCGAAGCGCAGGTAACCGAATGTGCGTTTGCTGTCGGCTGCGCGGCGACCGAATCGGAAGGCAGCGTAAGCCAGGGCAAGTGCCACGGCGTCGGTCAGCATGTGGCCAGCATCGGCAAGTAGGGCTAGCGAGCCCGACAGCACGCCGCCGACAGCTTCCACGAGCATGAAGCCGAAGATCAGGAAGAAGGAAACCAGAACCTTGCGCTCGTTGGCGCTCGTCACTGTGGGGGTGTGGTCGTGATCATGGTCGTGACCATGGTCATGTGCATTGGATTGGGACATGGGCGCCTCTGCTGGTTGAGTGTTTGACTATGGCGAAATATAACACATGAATATGTGTTCATGTGATATATTTTCGCTCACCCTTCTCAGCCTCCGAAGCCATGCGTTGTGATGCCGCAACGAGAAAATGTGCCTATCCTTTCGGCCAGATACGGTGCAGGTCATCCAGAATCAGCTGGTGATGGTGCCTGCCTTGGTCTGCGTGTGTGCGTAAATGAGGGTGATCCGGCGGCAAGCTGGGGTGGTCATGCGCCACGTCAGAAGGGTCGCTGGCCGGCCACAGCCAGAGCGTCAGCGCCACGCCGGCCAAGCCGACCAGGGACATGACAATGAAGGTCGATGGCAAGCCCATGACCGCGCCGAAGCGGCCGGCAAGTGGGTAGCAGATGAGCCAACAGGCGTGCGACAGCGCGAAGTGTGCCGCGAAGATCGCAGGACGGTCCTCGGCATGGGCCGAGCGGCGCAGAAGACGGCCGGATGGCGTTTGCGCCACGCTGTAGCCAAAGCCGATGATCAACCACAGCGGCAGCAACAATGCATAGCTCGGCAGCAGTGCGCCGATCCCCGTGCCCACGACCAGTACGGTAGCGCCGGTGAGCATCGCGGTTCGGTCGGCCACCTTTTCCAGTAAGGATGGCAGAACGAAGGCTGCCACCATCGAACCGCCTCCGAATGCCGCCAGTGCCGACGCCACTTCGACCTCGCCTAGGCCAAAGCGCGCGGGTATAGGAAGTTCAACCGCCCTTTTTTGCGAGTCTGGCAGGTAGGAAGCGGCCGCGCAAGCGCCGCTTTGGGCACAGATCGGGCACAGATCGGGGGTTCATGCGTGGGTTTTCGACATCGCGGGGCCACGCAGCGGCTCAGTGCGTAGCCATTTCTCACCGAATCCCGGCACAGGGCCGAGCGCAGCCCTGCGGGGTCGTGGCCGCATCGGATCGGACTCTGGCTTGGCTGCCGGCTGTGTGGCCGGCGCCTCATCACGCGGCGGGCGGCGGGGCGCGCGCTGCGGGCCGGTAGTGCGCTTGCTCCAGCGCGCCGTGTTTCTCGAAGTGGGCGAGGATGGCGCGAATGGCCTTGGGGTCTTCGATGCTGGCGACGATCCGCACCGCGCCGCCGCAGTGGGCGCAGGTGGCGACGTCGATGGAAAAGACCCGCTTGAGCCGTTGCGCCCAGCTCATCGCACGGCGCTTCTGCTCGGGGCTGCGCGGCTCGTCGTGGGCGCTTGCGTCCACTGGCGCCGCATCGCCCGCAGGCCGCTTGCCGCGCCCCGATGGCGTCAGCTGCGCGCGCAGATTCGCGTTCGGGGCGAATACGCCGTGGAAGCGGGTGAGATGCGCGCGTGGCGGCGGGACCAGTGCCGCCAGCTTGGCGATGAAGTCCACCGCATCCCATTCGACATGCGTGGTGCCATTGCGCCACGGCGTCTTGAGCTGATACCGCACCCTACCCTGCGGTGAGATCGACAGCCGCTGCTCGCTGATCGCCGGGCGCGTGATGTAGCGGCACAGCTTTTCGAGCTTGTGGCTTTCGTGTGCTTCCGCGGCCACGCCGGCATGCAGCGAGAAGCCGCCGACCTTGCCGGCATCGCCCTCCAGCGAGCCTGCGTCACCGGGCAATGTTTGCAGCGTGACGACCTTGCGGCCAGCGTCGCGACCGGTGGCGATGCGGTAGGTCATCGAACTCATCCGCAGCCCATCCATGCCGTCGTCGCTACCCGCGCTGTCGGACAGGAACACGGATTCGTCTTCGCCTTCGAGCCAGCCGCGGCGCGACAGGTGCCGGCACACGCGATGCGCGATGGTGTTGGCCAGTTCCGTCAGTTGCGCCGATGTGGGCGCACGGGTGCGGTGCAGGCGCGGCTTGCGCTGCGGACGCTCGGTGGTGTCCTCGTACACGCCGTCGAGCCACAGCATGTGGAAGTGGATGTTGAGATTCAGCGCGCTGCCGAAGCGCTGGATCAGGGTCACCACGCCGCATTGCGCCGTATCCCGCGGCACGCCGGCCTGATCGGCAAGCCAACCGGCGATCACACGATGCACGATGCCCAGCACCGGGCCGATCGCCTCAGGCTTGCTGGCGAACAGGAAGCGCAACGGGTACGGGAAACTCAGCACCCATTGCCGCACCGGCCGCGGGCCGAACACCTCGTCCACCAGATGCCGCGCCGACTCGGCCATGCGCCGTGCGCCGCAGCTCGGGCACAGCCCGCGCTTCTTGCAGGAATACGCCACCAGCCTCTCGGCACGACAGTGCTCGCAGACCACGCGCAGGAAGCCGTGCTCGAGCACGCCGCAGCGCAGGTAGGTCTCGAACTCCTCGCGCACATACTCGGGCAGCGGGCGGTCTTCGGCCTCAAGACGCGCGATGAAGTCCGGGTAGTGCGCCTGCACTAGCGCGTACAGCAGCGTGCGCTCGGGCAGGTGGCGCGCGTAACGCGCAGCGGCGTGGGCGGCCGGCAGTGGCGCGCACACCTCGGCCTGCCGCCGGGGTGCGGTCAGGCGCGGCACGCAGCGCTCCGTTGCAGGGACGGCTGCTCAGGGTTGCGCCCGCGAGCACGCGTTCATATCGGCGTTTTCTGATCTTCGCGTCAGACATTGCCGCGGGGCGGGTAGGAAGTCTCCCGCCTCGGACGCCAGAACGCACAAAGCCCGGCACGAGGCCGGGCTTTGTGGTCTTGCTTGATGGATCGCGGGGCTTAGAAATCCATGCCGCCCATGCCGCCCATGCCGCCGCCGCCCGGCATTGCCGGCTC
>NZ_JAXOFT010000038.1:0-14672 GCF_036409385.1 Thermomonas sp. LB-4
CCATCAACCGGTACTCAGATCATGCCAGTGGAGGCGGGGTTTTCACACAGCCTCGACCCAAAGCGGACGCTTGTGCAATCAAAAAAGCGGTTGTGCTTAGACTGACCCGGGTTCGAACAATGCGCTCAACCTTTTTCGATGTGGAACCGATCACCTGCATGCAGGATGAATCGTCTTCCTGATTTCGTGCGGTGTGGTGCCGGCGGGGCATTCCTCCTCGGAACAGGCGAGCGTCTCCACCACCCAGCGCCCGCGCCACATGCGCAGCGACGCGCTCACCGGCTCGTATTGGTTGCGGCCATCCGCCGATTGCGGATCGGCGGCGATCCAGCCGGTCGTACCCGAGACGCACAACTCGCGCACCACGAAACGAAGCTTCATCGCATCCGAATCGAAAGTCGCGAGTTCGCGGCGCAAGGCCGTCATCACCTGCGCCCGTTCGGCGCTGCCGGGTCGCGGCGCGTGCCAGGCCTGAGCAATAACGAGCAACGGGAACAACACCAACATCGCAACGATCGTTTTCAAGGTGGCGTTCATTTGCGGACGATCTCCACCCGCCGATTCTGCGCGCGGCCGGCCTCGCTGTCGTTGGAGGCAACCGGCTTGTCCATGCCGAAGCCGACCGAATCCAGTCGCTTCGCGTCCACGCCCTGCGCGACCAGGTAGGCGACCACCGCCGCCGCACGCTGCTCGGACAGGCGCTGGTTGTAGGCCGCGCCGCCGACCTTGTCGGTATGGCCTTCCAGCGTCAGCGTCCAATCGGGATGTTCGTTGAGCATCGAGGCGACCTGCGTGAGTAGCGGTTCGGACTCCGGCCGCAGCCGCGCGGAGGAGAAATCGAAGTTGATCCCGTCCAGCCGCGCGCGTCCGTTGCTTTCCAGTTCGGCGCCGATCTGCGATTGCGCGGCATTGCCCTTCCAGCCCGGGATGCGCGGGCAATCGCCGATGTCGTTGCCCAGCTTCTTGCCGGTATAGAAGGTGGAAAAACCGGCGCCCGGCTCCGCGTCTGCCGCACGCGCCAGGCCCATCACCAGCGATCCATCCTGGCTGAACGAGAACAGGCCGAGTTGCTTCGTTTGCGTGTCATCGTCGTCGGTTTCCTGCATCGTGGCCTTCAGCAGGCGGCCCTCGATGCCGCCGGCGATCACGCCATCGCGGTATTCGTAGCAGCCGGTGACGCGGGTGCCTTCCTGTTTCAGCCGGACCTTGCCCCAGCCGTTCCAGCCGTCGTAGGTGCCGCTCACATCAGCGAGCGCGGCGTCCTGCGTCAGTTGCTTCCCGTACGCGTGCAGGCCGGTCATGCCGACGTAGTCGTCGCCGTAATTGCTCGCCACGCTCAGGCGCAGCCAGCGCCCGGCCGTCTTTTCCGCCACCGCGAACGACTGGTCGTTGCGGGCTTTCTCCAACTGCGTTTCCAGAATGGTTGTGTAGCCGCTGTCGATGCCGGCATCGGACAGTTCCACCTTCACCGACTTCGGCGATTTCTCGTCGCGGTTCAGGCCGGCGCTGTCGAACACCAGCCGCTCGACCTCGGTGCGCTCCGGCAACTCGAACACCACCACCGGGACGGGTTTGGCGATGGCGGTCCAGTCGGTGGATGCGGCTTCGTCGATCAGGTTGATCGGGTCGCTGTCCATCTGGAACAGGCCCTGGTTGTCCTGCGGCTTGGCGACGATCTGCGTGCCGGCGGCGAAGGCGAGTAGGTCCTGCGGTGGCGGTTGTGGCGCGGCGGTGCCCGCAGGCGCATCGGGGATCGGCGTAGCCGCCGTGGTGGATGCCGGTGCGGTCTGGGCGGGCGTGGCGGCAACCGATGCCTCCGGCTTCCGGCAGGCGGCAACCACCAGCGACAGCAGCATGGCCAGCACAAGGATGGACCTGTTCATCGTGTTTCCTCCGGAATCCTGCGCTTTAGAGCGAGTAGCGCGCCTGCATGAACTGGTAGTACAGCTCGCCATAGCGCGGGTACCACTCGTTGTTGCCGTAGTACTTGGCTTCGCAGGCGGCCAGTTCGTGCAGGTCGTCCTTCAGCTTGCCGAGCAGCTCCGCGTTCTTGGCGCGCACGGTGTCGTCGAACGCGTCCAGCGACTGGTCGACGGAACGCGATTGCACCGCGGCTTCCACCGCCGGCGCCCCGCCGGCGAGCCCGCCGACGCCGTTCATCAAGTCCTTGCCTTCCTGCGCGAAGCGATGAGTGTAGGTGTAGATCCCGCGCACCTTCTCCAGGTTGCGGCGACGGATGTCCAGGTTGGCGTTGGCGTCCTCGAAGCAAGGCCTGCAGGACTTGTCTTCCGCGCATTTCGACGGCATCTGCGGCATCCCCGGCGGCGCGTAGTTCGGCTGCATCGCGGCATCGACCTTGGTCAATGGCGGATAGGCGTCGCTGTTCAGGCCGCTGCCGTGGCTGCTGTTCAGGCCGCTGTTGAGACCGCCTTTGCCGGCGCTGTTCATGCCGCCGCTGTTCGCGCTGTTGTTCTCGCTGCCATTGGTGTTGCCACCGCCGGTGTTGTTGCTGCTGGCGCTGCCATTGGTGTTGCCGCCTGTGTTGTTGCTGGCATAGCCGCCGTTGTCGTTGCTGCTGGCGCTGCCGTTGTTGTTGCCGCCGGTGTTATTGCTGGCGTAGCCACCGTTGTTGTTACTGCTGGCGCTGCCATTGGTGTTGCCGCCTGTGTTGTTGGTGGCATAGCCGCCGTTGTCGGTGCTGCTGGCGGTGCCGTTGAAATTTCCATCGGATTTGCCGGTATTGGCGCCGCCGACATTTCCATTCGCGTCCACCGGCTGGCCCCAGCTGGGCTGGTCGGCGTGCAGCTTGCGTGGCGGCGCGTTGTCCAGGTCCGGCAATGCCTCAAGATCCGGAAGCGGTTGGAACGGTTCGGTCGCCATCGACGGGACGGATAGCGCCAGCAAGACGGCCAGCGCGACAAGACGGAACATCGGGCGATTCATCAGCGACCTCCAACAGGTTTGCGGCGCAGGAACAGCATCCCGCCGCCGATCAACAGCACCAGGCCCAGGATCGCGGCCATGCCCATTTCGCGTTTCGACCAGCCGCCACCCGTGCCGGCGGTGGGCACCTTCGCGGATGCCAGCGGTTCGACGTATTCGCTGGCCGGCACCACCGCGGGCGGCGGCGGGGCGGCGGACGGCATCTCGTCGCCGACCCAGACCACCAGCTGGTAGTCGGTGGGTTGTTCGGCGGCGACCCACAACTTGAAGCCATCGTAAGTGCGGAAGTGCAGGTCGATGCGGCCATCGGCATCGGTCTGCTCCTCGCGCACGGGCTCCTTGAAGCTGTCCTTGACCACCCGCAGCTTCAGCGGATGCGAGGGGTCCTTGGTGTACAGGCCCACCGCGATCGGTTGGTCGAGCTCGGTGCCCTGCACCTGGAACTGGTGCCCGTACGGGGTGGCGGTGCCTTGCAGGAAGGCCGACTTGCCGCCGTGGATGCGCGCATCCGGTTGCAGTTCGATGTCGTAGATCGTGCGCACCGGATCGTCGGCGAATGCCGGCCCGGCGATGCCGATGGCGAGCACGGTCGCGCACAGCAGCGTGGCGATGTAATTCGGCGAAGCTTTCATCGCGCGGCCCCCGCTTCGATGCGGTCGTAAGCATGGCCGAGCAGGGCGCGGATGTCGTCCTCGCTCATGCCCGACTGGCGCAGCGCGATCGAGGCATCCTTGCGCACCGAGTTGAACTGGATGGGACCGTTGACCGCGGCCTCCCACGGGCCTTCCACGCCCTGGCTGGCGCGCAATTGCACGCCTTCCGCCGCACCCATCGCGTTGATGCCCTTCGCGAAGCCGGCGAAGGTCGCGTTCTGGGCGCGGAACATGCGATAGCCGTTCAACGGATTCACCGTGGCCACGAACATCGCGTTGCGGCCCTGTTTGTTGCGGAAGCTCCAGGTGCATTCGTTGCCGCTGCGCTCCGGCGGGCCGCTGGGTGCACCCAGCAGGCGGGTGATGTCTTCCGCACTCCACAGCGCGCAGGGATCATCCGAGGCGTAACGCGCATCCAGGCGCTTTTGCGCAGCGGCGACGCCGGCGCGTCCATCCACGGACAATGGCGCGGGCAATCGCGCCAGCGCCTTGTCGGCCAGTTCGGCGGCCTGTTCGGTGCTGGCCATGCTGCCGCCGAAGTCGATCTCGACCAAGCTGTCGCCCTGCAGCGCACTGAAATCGCAGCAGCCGTTGAGCCTGGCCTCGTCCCAGTCGCCGGTGAGCTCGGTGCCGTCCTTGAGTTTCAGCAGGCCCTTGGTCGCGGCTTCTGCCTTGTCCGCGTGCGCGGCAACGCCGGCGGAAATCGTGCCGCCCTGTTCCCATTCGGCGGTGACGGTGAAATTGCGGTTGTCGGCGGTGCTGTACCAGCACACCGAACCGTCCGCGTCCGGGACTTCGGCGCGGTCGCCGATCGGATTGCCGGACAGGTAGGGTGGCCCGGCCAGCGGCCCGCCGAGGAAGGCTTCGGCCTCGGCCTGGGTAATCAGCCCGCAGGGATCATGCGGATCGGGCGCGCCGGCGGCGAGATCGGCGGCGGCGGTGGTGGCGGAATCGGCCATGCCGTCGGCGGGCGCGGGCGTGGCATCGCCGGTCGTGGTGGTCTTGTCGTGCTGGCCGCAGCCAGACAGGGCCGCGAGGCTCGCGGCGAGCAGGGTGACGTGCAGGAAACGCGTGTGCATGGCGTGGCTCGCGGGTCAGGGACAGGTGCGGGCGAGTTCCACGCGGCGGTTGGCCGCGCGTCCCTCGAGGGTGGCGTTGCTGGCGACCGGGTGGGACGCGCCGAAGCCGCTGGCGGTCATGCGTGCGGCCGGCAGCGTGTATTGCGTGATGAGCGCGCTGCGCACTGCGTCGGCGCGCTGTTGCGACAGGAACTGGTTGGCGGCGGCGTTGCCGATGCTGTCGGTATGGCCTTCGATGCGCAGGGTCCAGCCCGGCTTGGCGCGCATCAGCTGCGCCGCCGCATCCAGTGCCGGCTTGGACGCGGGCAGCAAGGTGGCCTGACCAAAGTCGAAATAGATGCCGTTCAACTCGGCGCGGCAGCTGGTGGCCAGCGCGGTTTCCAGCACGCTGGCCTGCGGTTTTGGCGACGGGTAGTCGATGCGCACTGTCTGCCCCTGCGCACGGTCCTGGCGCATGCGCAGGACCATCGGGTTGGCGGCATCGTCCAGCACGTCGAGTTCGAGTTCGATGCTGTCGGCGCCGACGCTGAAACGGCCCTTGCCGCGCACGATCGGCAGCGCCGCCGGTTTGCCGTTCACCCGCACGGTCAATGTCGCCGGCGCGTTCGGCACGCGCGTCAGCACACCGCGGAAATACTTGCGGCCCGCAGGCACGAGGCCCAGCAGGTCCTGCCCCGCCTTGCCGCGGTCGGCCACGGTGCCCACCACCAGAGGAATCTGGCCATCGCGCTTCAACGCGGCCAGTGATGCGCTCGACAAGCGCGACATCGTGCTGCCGGGGAAGCTGTCGGCATCGCCGGTCTGGAACACGTGGTTCAGGCGGTTGCTGCTGGCGAGATCGGCGCGCCGCATCTGCCGTGTGCGGGAGACGATGCCCACCTTGCCAGGGCTGCGGAAATCCACCGACAGCGCGATGCGCTCGGCATCGGCCGAGACAATCGTGGCCACCTGTTCCTCGTCGCCCTTCGGTCCGCTGACCGCGGTCGTGGTCGCCAATCCCCGCAGCAGCGGGATGCGCACGGCGGGTGCAGGCGGTGTCGGCTTGGCGGCGGCCACGCAGCGCGCCTTGCCGTCGAGCACGCGGCTGGTTTGGCCAGTTTCGCAGGCGCTGGCGGCCAGCATCGGCAACCACAGGGCAAGGCAACAGGTGAGTTTCGCGATGGGCTTCATCGGCAGGTCCATGGCGCCGCGAAAGGCGGCATGGGCAGTCCTATCGGGAAGCGGCGGGAAATCCGGCCATGCTCGATCGAAATCGTTCCGCCCAACCCCCGGATCGGTGACACTGCCCGCATGTCATCGCCCGATCCCGCCACGTCGTCCCTCCCCGCCAGCGACGACCTGGTGCAGGCGCTGTATGCCGAGCTGCGCGATGTCGCCAGTCGCGAACGTTGGCGGCTGGGCAATGCGCAGACCCTGCAGACCACGGCGTTGATCAGCGAGACCTGGCTGAAGTTGCACAAGGTGCAGGCCTGGCAGGACCGCAGCCATTTCCTGCGCGCCGCGGCGATCGCCATGCGCCAGGTGCTTGTGGATGCGGCGCGCGAGCGCTATGCGGCCAAGCGCGGCGGCGGCCTGGCCGACCTCACCCTGTCGATCGCCGAGCGCATGCCGGCGGGATCCGACGAGGAACTGCTGCATGTCGACGAGGCCCTGCGTCGCTTGCAGGACCTGGAGCCGCGGCTGGCGCAGGTGGTGGAGTGCCGCTTCTTCGCCGGCTACAGCGAGGCCGAGACCGCCGAGGTGTTGGGCATCGCCGAGCGTACGGTGCGCCGCGACTGGCTCAAGGCCAAGGCCTGGCTGTACGTCGAGCTGTCGCCGGAGAACGCCTAGCCAGCCGCACCTGCGAGTTCGCCGCGCAGGCGCTGCACTTCCGATGCGTAGGGTGCGCCGGCTTCACCCAATGCATGGAGGATGCCGGCCATGCGATCGGCCAATTGGCCGGCTTCGGCATCGCGGCCCTGTGCATGCCGCAGACGCGCTTCCAGCCCCATGCAGATCGCGAACAGCACCTGGGTTTCGCCGGAGTTCGCGCGCGCGGCGTCCTTGGCCTGCACCAGCAATGTCTCCGCCGCAGGCAGGTCGCGCAGCGCGATCTTCGCCTCCACCTGCGATTGCAGGATCGCCACGGTCAGCGGGCTGTGCTCGCCGGTGTACTGGCGCGCCATCGCCAATACCGGTTCGAGTTGCGTCAGGGCATCGCGCGGACGACCGGCGCGCAGCACGATCTTGCCCAGGTTGCCCTGCATCGCCGCCAGCGCCGCCGACGGGCCATACAGCTCGCGCCGCAGCGTGCTGGCATGGGCCAGCAGTTCCTCGGCGCGCTTGAGGTCCTGCTTGCGGTAGGCCACGGTCGCCCAGTTGCCCAAGGTCAGCAACGCGGCGGCGCTGCGTTCGTTGCCCAGCGCTTCGTGCACTGCCCAGCTGTCGCGGAAGGCCGCGTCCGCCTTGTCGATGTCGCCGTTGGCCTGGTAGGCGATGCCGAGGCTGTTGAGGATGTTGGCGGTCTCGATGTTGTTTCGACCGAAGTAGGCGTCGTGTTCCAGCAGCGCCTGCTGCAGGGTACGGATGGAGGCGGGAAGGCCGCTCTCCTCCTTTTCGACCTGCGCCTGCAGTTGGCGGCTGCCGATCAAAGGCTTGCGATAGCGTTCGGGGTCCGCGTTCCAGAACGCCTGCGCGGCGTCGAGGCGCTTGCGTGCGGCCACCGCATCGCCGCGCCGCAGTTCGGCCTCGGCCAGCAGCACGCCGATGTCGGCGCGCTTGCCCGCGCTGGCGCCGCTGGCCTTGTCGTCCAGGTAGCCGCGCAGCAGCGGCACCGCGCCGTCGTAGTCGTTCATGTACAGGTACAGCGAGCCAAGCGTCTCAACCAGTTCGCCGCGCGTCTCCGGCTGGTCGCGGTACTGGTCGGCCAGCCGTTGCGCGCTCTGGTCCAGCACCTGCTTGGCGGTGGTGTCGTCGCCGCTGGCGCCTTCGCCGGCGGTGCGGAACATCAGGAGCAGCGAATTCTTGACTGCCTCGGTGCGTGCCATTTCCTGCAACACCTGGTCGCGCTCCAGCGCGGTCTTGCGCGCCTGCCACGCCATCCCGGCCAGACCGATTGCCAGCGCCGCGAACACCACCACGCCTGCGGCG
Organism: Thermomonas sp. LB-4; assembly: GCF_036409385.1. Classification (NCBI taxonomy): domain Bacteria; kingdom Pseudomonadati; phylum Pseudomonadota; class Gammaproteobacteria; order Lysobacterales; family Lysobacteraceae; genus Thermomonas; species Thermomonas sp. LB-4. The sequence goes on from NZ_JAXOFT010000038.1 coordinate 7,805, forward strand.
ACACCCCAGCGATGTCTGGCCATGAAGCGGCGAAAGCGATAGCCGCGCGCATCGCCACGCGCCTGCACCGGCTCACGGCGCAGGTGGCGAGCGATGTCCTCCCACAGTTGCGCCGCACCCGTGTAGCGCTGTTCGGGTTCGCGCCGCAATGCCTTCAGCACGATCGCATCCAGGTCGCCCTGCAACCGCGACTTCGGCACCGGCCCCGCGTCGGCGGCGCGCGCGCTGGGCGGCGCCGGGTCCGCTTCCAGCCGGCGTTTCAGGCTGGCCGGCAACGGCAGCCCGGCCAGTGTCCAGGGGCGCTGGCCCACCAGCAATTCGTACAGCACCACGCCCAACGCATGGACGTCGGTGGCTGTGGTGATCGTGCCGCCTTCCAGTTGTTCCGGCGCCGCGTAGTCAGGCGTCAGCAGGGCCTGGGTCTGCGCACTGTCGTCGTCGCCCAGCAAATGGGCGATGCCGAAATCGAGCAGGCGCACGCGGCCTTCGCCATCCACCAGGATGTTGGCGGGCTTGAGGTCGCGGTGTACCACCAGCCGGCGATGTGCGAAGTCCACTGCTTCGCACACCTGGCCGAACAGGCGCAGCCGCGCCTCCGCATCCAGTCGATGCGCCTGCGCGAATGCGAGGATGTCCTGGCCCTCAACGAACTCCATCGCCATGTAAGGGCGGCCGTCGGGCGCCACGCCGCCATCGACCAGCCGGGCGATGCCGGGATGCTCCAGACCCGCCAGGATCCGGCGTTCGTTCTCGAACTGTGGCAAGCGTGCGGCAGCTTCCACCCGCACCAGTTTCAACGCGACATGCTGGGCAAAACCGGCGTCCTCGCGGTGGGCCAGGTAGACCTCGCCCATGCCGCCGCGCCCGACCAGACGGTCCACCACGAAGGCGCCGATGCGGGTGCCGGCAGGGAGCGAGCCGGGCTCGGTAGGTGGCGCCGGCGCTATGGACGGTTCAAGGAACGCGGGCTCTACATCCAGTGCCGCGAGCATCGCCCGCACCTGCATGGCCACGTCGCGATCCACGCCGGTTGCATGCAGCTGTGCCTCGCGCTGGTCCGGCAGCAGGTCGAGCAAGCGGTCGAACAGGGCGTTCACTTCGGCCCATTGCGTATTGCGATCGGAAGCCATGCGTCAGACAGGAGTCGTCGTCAGTCGCCTACGTACCATAACCGAGGGAGATCCGCACCGAAGCAAACTCGCTTCCGGAGACACGCGTGCTAACCCAAGCGTGGTTGACGAAGCGCTGACACCAATCCCACTGCTTGGCATTGGTGATTCGCCTTTTGGCATCAACCGACCCAAAGCGGACACCCCACGCTGGCTCTCGGTCCAGCCGCTATTTCCAGAAATCATGACGCGAGCGTGAGGAGATTCGGTTTCTGCCTAGCAACTCGCCAATTTGATTCAAGCAGCTAGGTGGCGTCAGTCGGTCGAATCGCGCTGCCCCGGCGAGACGGTATCCAGTTGCACGCGCACATCGGCCAGCATCCTGCGCAAGCCATGCAGTTGGTCCACGAGGTGCAGTACCAAGTCGATGCCCTCGTCGTTGACGCCGAAGTCACGGGTGAGGTCACGGATGAAGCATGCGCGCGCCGCGTCGGCATCGGTCAGGACGGGTTGTCCATCGTCGTCGATAGATAGGACCCAGCGACGCGCGATCCAGCGCTCCAGCACCACACGCTCGATGCGCGAATCCAGCAGGAATGCCTGCAGGTCGATGGTCTTCATGGCGTGGCCTCCGCGCGCGGGTCAAAGGCCTTGCCGGCCTCCCATTCCGAAATGAAGCGTTCGAGTTCGGGGTCGGGCTCCTTGGGCAGGACGATCTTGAGTCGGACCAGCTGGTCGCCACGGCCGCCGCCGCGACGCGGCGCACCCTTGCCGCGCAGCCGCAGCGTGGTGCCGCTATTCGAGCCCGCAGGCACGCCCATCTCCACCGCGCCGGTGGGTGTCGGTACGCGGATGCGGCCGCCGAGCACGGCCTCGTGCAGCGACACCGGCAATTCCAGGGCGATGTCGTCCCCGTAGCGCTGGAAGCGCGGATCCGGCAGCACCTCGATCTCGATCAGGGCATCGCCCGGGCCACCTTCGCCGACGCCGGGCGCGCCCTTGCCGCGCAAGCGCAATACCTGGCCGTCCACCACGCCCGCCGGGATGGCCACGTCCAGCGTGCCACCCGTCGGCAACGTCAGCCGTCGCGTGCCGCCTTCGATCGCATCTGCCAGCGTGACCGGCAGGCGGTAGTGCAGGTCCTGCCCCCGGCGGTTGGCGCGCGCATGCGCCGCCTGGCGCAGCAGGTCGGCGAAGGGATCCTCGCCGTCGTCGAAGTCCGCGTAGCCGGCATCGCTGGCATAGCGCTCAGCCTGCGGCGAGCCGGCGTAGTCGCGGTAGTACTGCTGGCGCGGGCGCTCGGCGCCGGTCTCGTCGATCTCACCGGCGTCGAAGCGCTTGCGCTTTTCCGGGTCGCCCAGCAACTGGTAGGCGTTGTTGACGTCCTTGAAGCGCTCCTCGCCGGACTTGTCGCCCGGATTGAGATCGGGATGCAGCTTGCGAGCGAGTCGGCGATAGGCCTGCTTGATCTCGTCGGGGCCGGCGTCGCGGGAGACACCCAGCACGGCATAGGGATCGCTCATGGCGCGCTGGCCTCCCTGCTTGCGTCGCCGGCGCCCGCCGGCATCGGGAAATCGTCCAGGAAAGTCGCGGTTGGCACGAAGAACAGATTGCCCGTGACCGGGTGGCTGACGTCCAGCAGACGGTCATAGTTGCCTTCGGGCAGGCCGATGAACATGTTGCGTAGCATCCGCTCGATGGTGGACGGTGCGCGTGCGTAGCCGATGAAGTAAGTGCCGAATTCATCGCCGTCGATGCGGCCGAACGGCATGTTGTCGCGCAAGATCTTCAGGTCGCGGCCGTCCTCGTCCTGGATGCTGGTCAGCACGTTGTGCGCGTAGCTGGCCTTGGCGGAGTCCGGGAATTCGATGTCGTCCAGCTTGCGGCGGCCGATGATCTTCTCCTGCACTTCGACCGGGATCGCTTCCCACTTGGCCAGGTCGTGCAGGTATTTCTGCACGATCACGTAACTCGATCCGGCGCGTGCGCGGTCTTCATCGCCGACCAGCACGGCCTGTTCCGCCTTGTTGCCGGACGGATTCTCGGTACCGTCGACGAAGCCAAGAAGATCACGCGCGTCGAAGTAACGGAAGCCGTGGACCTCGTCGACCACGGCGACCGCATCGCCTAGGCGCGCGCGGATTTGCCGGGCCAGTTCGAAGCACAGGTCGATATGGTCGGCGCGGATGTGCAGCAGCAGGTCGCCGGGCGTGGAAACCGCGTGGCGCGTGCCCGCCTGCAGCTCCACGAAGGGGTGCAGACCGGGTGGGCGCGGCAGCCCGGTGAGCCGGTCCCATGCCGTCGCGCCGATACCGAGCACGCAGGACAGGCTGCGCTCGGGGTCGCGGAAGCAGACCGAGCGCACGAAGCCGGATAGGTCCGGCAGGAAGGCGCGCACCGCAGCTTCGCTGACGGCATCGGGTTTCACCGTGAGGACGAGGAAGATCGCCGCGCGGGTCAGTGGGCTGGCAACGGCTTGCGGGACAGGGCTGTCGGTCATGGCGATGGGGGCGAAGGAGGGTGCGACACGCGCAGGATGGCGCTCGTCATGATCACGCTGTTGGGCACCACGACCTCGTTGTCGTCGTCGTCCATGAGCACGGTGAAACCCAGCGAAATGGCATGCACGCGCGCGGTGATAAGGCCGACGGGGGTGTACAGCCGGATGGTGTCACCTTCGTGGATCGTGCCGGACAGCACCAGCGAGAAACCGGCGATCAGGTTTCCCAGCGTGTCCTGCGCGGCCAAGCCTGCCACTACCGAAAGCACGCCAGCGCCCGCTAGCAAGGCGGTGCCGACGGTTCGCAGCGCCGGCACAATGTGCGCATACAGCACAAGGGCGGCCAGGTAGACCAGCATCTGCGCGAACAATGTAACGAAGCGCAACACAGTGGCGTCGCTCAGGCGCTTCTCCAACCGGCGACTGAGGCGACGGATCAGCACGGCGACGATCGAGGCCACGACCAAGGCAAGCGCGGCGTAGAAGGCCGCGCCGACAGGCGTGCCGGGATCGAACAAGTCGTGCTGGATGATGGCGGTGAGCAACATGTCCGTGGAAGGTTAACGGAAACCGGCATGATGGCGACAACCCGGCACAGAGGGGCGCAAATGGACGGCACGACGACGGCGAAGGGCGAGCGCAAGGCCGGGCATGTGGTGCATGCCGCGCTGGCCGGCAACCTTGCAGTGGCGACGACCAAGCTGGTCGCCGCTGTGGTGACCGGCAGCTCTGCAATGTTCAGTGAGGCGGTGCATTCGGTGGTGGACAGCGGCAACGAAGTGCTGCTGCTGTACGGCATGCGGCGTTCACGGCAGCGGCCGAATGCGCTGCATCCATTCGGCTACGGGCGCGAGCTGTATTTCTGGAGCTTCATCGTCGCCCTGCTGTTATTCGGTCTGGGCGCAGGCGTTTCGCTGTACGAGGGCGTGCACCATGTACGGGATCCGCATCCGGTTCAGCACGCCTACGTCAGCTACATCGTGTTGGGGCTGTCATTCCTGTTCGAGGCTGCGTCGTGGCGGGTGGCTTGGCGCAGTTTCGCAGAGGCGCGCGGCAGTACCCCGTTCTGGATCGCGTTTCGGCAGAGCAAGGATCCGCCCACCTTCATGGTGCTGTTCGAGGACAGTGCGGCGTTGATCGGCATCATCCTGGCCATTGGCGGCATCCTCGCCTCCCAGCTCACCGGCATGCCGGTGTTCGACGGCATCGCCTCGATCCTGATCGGCCTGGTGCTGGCCATCACTGCGGTGCTGCTGGCGATCGAGAGCAAGAGCTTGCTGATCGGCGAACGCGCCCCGCCGGCCTTGGTGCAGTCGATCCACGGGATCGCCGCCGCGCATGCCGGCGTGCGCGTGGTGAACAGCGCGTTGACCGCGCAGCTGGCACCAGACCAGTCGCTGGTGGCGTTGAGCATCGAGTTCGACGACACCTTGTGTACCGGTGAGATCGAGGACTGCGTGGCCGGGATCGAACATGACGTGCGCGCGACGTTCCCGACCGTGGTGGCGTTGTTCGTGAAGCCACAGTCGGAGGCCCAGTTCCGCGAAGCCGAGGAACGGCGTTTCGGTGGTGAAGGCGCAGGCGCACCGCTGTAGAAAGTATCGTCACGGGTTCTGCTGCGCAGCCGAGGATGCATGAGCCGGACGAGTTCATGCGACTGAGCCATGCTTTTCTCGCCTCACGGCAGCATCAGTTCAGCACCCCTTTTTGCGGCGCAAGCGGCGGCGGTAGCTCAGTTTCCCCGAGCGATGCCAGCATCTCACGCTCGATGGTGCGCTGCATCGCATGCAGTGGCAGGGAGTTCGGCTGCAGCGCGAACGGATCCTCGAGCTGGTGGCCCAGCGCATCCAGACCGAAGAAGGTGTAGGCAATCAACAGCACCGGCAGCAGCGTCCATCCGCCGAGCGAGCCGGCCAGCGCGAACGGCAGGGTGATGCAGAACACCAGCGCCGTGCGGTGCAACAGCAGCGAATAGGCGAAGGGCAGCGGCGTGGTGTTCGTCGCGGCGCTGGAAGGATCCGCCCTTGGACTGGGCGCCGAGTTCGCCTGGGCCTGCGATCTGCGGGTCATGGCGGATGCCGAGGCATTCATCGGGCAGCCGGAAGTGCTGCTCGGCATCATGCCCGGCGGCGCGGGTAGTCAACGCCTGACGCGACTCGTTGGAACGCATCGTTCGCTCGTCGCGATTCTAGAAGGCAAGCCATTCACGGCTGCTCAAGCGTTGGAGTGCGGCGCGGTGGATGCCGTTGTGCCAAAGAGCGATGTTATCGGTAAGGCCATCGAACTCGCCGATCACTTCGGCAAGCGCCCCAAGGCCAGCGTGGGTGCGATCAAGCGTTCGATCTATTTCGGCGGCTCGCTGCCGCTGCCGGATGGCATCAAGCTGGAAGCCAAGGAGTTCCTGGGACTGGATGTATCTAGGGAAGGTCAAGAGTTGATGCTTGCTTATCAGGCCGGCGCAGCCGCATTGGGCGACCTGCCTTTGTATGTTCCGGGTGTTTATGACGAAGCATTGGTTGCCGGAAAGCTTCCCGCGGCATTCGCCAAGTAGTCGCCCACGTCTGCGTATTGATCGCAGCAAAAAGGCCGCCCCAAGGGGGCGGCCTTTCTTGTGCCGAAACGCAGCATCCGACCCAAAGCGGACATCCAACGGATGTCCGCTTTGGCGCCTTCATTCGAAGTCCAGGTAGTCCAAAGGACTCGTGGTCTTGCGCGCAGCCTGCTCGACATGCGTGTAGATCATCGTTGTCTTCAGGTTGCGGTGACCCAATAACAGCTGAATCGTTCGGATATCAGTCCCTTCAGCCAGAAGGTGAGTCGCGAACGAGTGGCGAAGTGTGTGGACTGACGCCTGCTTAATGACTCGCGCCTCCTGAAGGGCTGTCTTGAAGGCAATCTGGACGCCGGATTCGGAAGCATGCCAGCGGAGCCACCGCCCACTGCCCGGGCAGTACCGCTGGACGCGAGATGGGAATACGAACTGCCACGCCAGACTCCGGCTAGCGCTGGGGTACTTTCGTTCTAATGCATTGGGCAGCGGGGCGAAGCCTGCACCTCTTGCAACGTCTTGGCGGTGTCTACTCGCCACGCGAAGCAAATGACGCTGGAGTGGCCGCTGGAGCCGTGTGGGCAAAATGGTGGTCCTGTCCTTGCCACCTTTTCCTGCACGTACATGGATCACCCCGGCTTTCATATCGACGTCTTGGGTTCTACCCCGTTTCCACGGACGGTTGGGTTAAGAGTCTAAAGGCCTGGTCCT
>NZ_JAXOFT010000039.1:0-13869 GCF_036409385.1 Thermomonas sp. LB-4
CTTCTTCCTCAAGATCCGCGCCGCATTCCCCGGAGTTGGGAGATGAACCTTTTTTTTGGCCGTCTCCAGGCGCGAACCATGACAAAACGCCTGCGATGGTCATCGGCCTGTCACAAAAACATCGTTTGATGTGCGCACCCGGCCACAGCCCTCGAGATACGCCATGCTCCGCTCCGCCTTCCGCCTCACCGCCCTCTGCCTGACCTTGGCCACCGGCCTGGCCGCGTGCTCCGGCGGCAGTGACCGCGGCGGCACCGATGCCGCGCAGGCCGACCGGGTTACCGACGTCGTCACCGGCGCCGGCGCCAGCTTCGTGTATCCGCTGTTCTCGAAGTGGTCGTCCGACTACGCCAAGCTGAATGGAAAGCGCATCAACTACCAGTCGATCGGCTCCGGCGGCGGCATCGCCCAGATCAAGGCCGGCACGGTGGATTTCGGCTCGTCCGACAAGCCGCTGCCCACCGACGAGCTGGTGAAGGACGGGCTGGTGCAGTTCCCCTCGGTGATCGGCGGGGTGGTGCCGGTGGTCAACCTGCCCGGCATCGAAGCGGGCAAGCTGCGCCTGACCGGTCCGCTGCTGGCGGACATCTATCTGGGCAAGGTGACCCGCTGGAACGACCCGGCCATCGCCGCGACCAACCCGGGCCTGGCGCTGCCGGCCGACAAGATCAACGTGGTCCGCCGCTCCGACGGCTCCGGCACCACCTTCAACTTCACCAACTACCTCTCCAAGGCCAGCGCGGACTGGAAGGCGCAGGTCGGCGAGGGCACCAACGTCAACTGGATCGCCACCAGCGTGGGCGGCAAGGGCAACGAGGGCGTGGCCTCCTACGTCAAGCAGCTGAAGGGGGCGATCGGCTACGTCGAACTGTCCTACGCGCTGCAGAACGACATGGCCTACACCGCGATGCGCAATGCCGCCGGCAACTGGGTGCAGCCCGGCGCGGCGAGCTTCGCGGCGGCCGCCGCCAGTGCCGACTGGAAGAATGCGCGCGACTTCGCGCTGGTCATCACCGACGCGCCCGGCGCCGACGCCTGGCCGATCGCCGCCACCAATTTCATCCTGATGCGCCGGCAACCGCGCGACCCCGCGTCGGCCGAGGCCGCGCGCGAGTTCTTCCGCTGGGCCTGGGCCAACGGTGGCGCGCAGGCAGCCGCGCTGGACTACGTGCCGCTGCCGCCGGAACTGGTGCGCCAGATCAAGGCGTACTGGGCCGGGCAGCCCGCCTGACACCGCCGGGCCGCAGGCCCGATCCCACCAGTGCCCGCCCCACGGGCCTGACGAGCAGACCGAATGAGCGCCACCACCACCGACCTTCCGATCGCCAGCCGCCGTGATGCGACCGATGCGCGCCACGACCGCTGGTTCCGCTGGCTGCTGACCGCCACCGCGGTCTTCGTCCTGTTCAGCCTGGCCGGCGCCGCCCTCTCGATGCTGTGGGGCGGGCGCAGCGTGCTCTCGCACGAGGGACTGGGATTCTTCTTCTCCACCGACTGGAACCCGGTGGAGAACAAGTACGGCGCGCTTGTGCCCATCTACGGCACGCTGGTCACCGCGCTGATCGCGATGGTGATCGCGGTGCCGGTGAGCTTCGGCATTGCCTTCTTCCTCACCGAGGTGGCGCCGCGCTGGCTGCGCACGCCGGTGGGCACCGCCATCGAACTGCTGGCCGGCATCCCTTCGATCATCTACGGCATGTGGGGTTTCTTCGTGCTGATGCCGGTGATGCGCGAGCACCTGATCCCGTGGATGGACGCGCACCTGGGCCCGCTGCCGGTGATCGGCCCGCTGTTCCAGGGCCCGCCGATCGGCGCCGGCATGCTGACCTCCGGCCTGGTGCTGTCGATCATGGTGATCCCGTTCATCTCCTCGACCATGCGCGAGGTGTTCCTCACCGTCCCGGCGCGCCTGAAGGAGTCGGCCTACGCGCTCGGCGCGACCAAGTGGGAAGTGAGCTGGGACATCGTCCTGCCCTACACCCGCTCGGCGGTGATCGGCGGCGTGTTCCTCGGCCTGGGCCGCGCGCTGGGCGAAACCATGGCGGTGGCCTTCGTGATCGGCAACAGCGTGTCGTTCACGGCGTCGCTGCTGGAGCCGTCGACCACCATCGCCGCGCTGATCGCCAACGATTTCGGCGAGGCCACCGAGACCTATCGCGCCGCCCTGCTGCTGCTCGGCTTCGTGCTGTTCATCGTCACCTTCATCGTGCTGGCGCTGGCCCGGCTGATGCTGGCGAACCTGGCGCGCAAGGAGGGCAACCGGTGAACGCCCCGTCCGCCTCGCTATACCGCAATCGCCGCATCAAGAACGCCGTGGCCATCGGCCTGGCCTGCGCGGCCGCGCTGTTCGGCCTGGCCTTCCTGGGCTGGATCCTGTGGACCCTGCTGGCGAAGGGCCTGGCGCACCTGGACCTGGCGCTGTTCACCCAAGACCAGCCGCCGCCGATGGAGGCCGGCGGCCTGCGCAACGCCATCGTGGGCAGCCTGCTGATGTGCGGCATGGGCGTGGCCATCGGCACCCCGCTGGGCATCGCCGCCGGCACCTGGCTGGCGGAGGTCGGCGGCCACCGCAGGCTCGGCACCGCGGTGCGCTTCGTCAACGACATCCTGCTGTCGGCCCCCTCCATCGTGCTGGGCCTGTTCGTGTACGCGGCGTTCGTGATGAACACCGGCGGCAATTTCTCCGCCTTCGCCGGCGCGCTGGCGCTGGCCTTCATCGTGCTGCCGGTGGTGGTGCGCACCACCGACGAGATGCTGCGGCTGGTGCCGGTGCAGATGCGCGAAGCCGCGCTGTCGCTGGGCGTGCCGCAGTGGAAGGTCACCCTGCAGGTGCTCTATCGCAGCGCCCTGCCCGGCATCGTCACCGGCGTGCTGCTGGCGCTGGCGCGGATCAGCGGCGAAACCGCGCCGCTGCTGTTCACCGCGTTCGGCAACGAGTTCTTCAGCCTCGACATCGGCGGCGCGATGAGCGCGGTGCCGCTGACCATGTACAAGTTCGCCGGCTCGGGCTTCGAGAACTGGGAGCAGCTGGCCTGGGCCGGCGCGCTGCTGGTCACCCTGTTCGTGCTGGCCACCAGCCTGCTGGCCCGCTTCATCCTCCTGCGCAAGCGCGCCGCCCATGACTGACCTCCGGACCATTCCGATGAATTACGCCCAAGCCGCCATGCATGCGCCGCACGCTGCCGCCCTGCCCCAGTCGCCGCCGGTGAAGCTGTCCGCCCGCGGGCTGAACTTCTGGTACGACAAGTCCCTGGCGGTGCGGAACATCAACCTCGACATCCCCGAGAAGCGGGTCACCGCGCTGATCGGCCCGTCCGGCTGCGGCAAGTCCACCCTGCTGCGGGTGTTCAACCGAATCTATGCGCTCTACCCCAAGCTGCGTGCCGAAGGCGAGGTGCTGCTGGACGGGGAGAACATCCTCGACCCGAAGTACCCGATGAACCGCCTGCGCAGCCGGGTGGGCATGGTGTTCCAGAAGCCGGTCCCGTTCCCGATGACCATCCACGAGAACGTGGCCTACGGCATCCGCCACCACGAGCGCCTGGGCAAGGCCGAACTGGACGTACGCGTCGAGCAGGCGCTGCGCCAGGCCGCGCTGTGGGACGAGGTCAAGGACAAGCTGAAGGAAAGTGGGCTGGGCCTCTCCGGCGGCCAGCAGCAGCGGTTGTGCATCGCCCGCGCGGTGGCGCTGAAGCCCGACGTGCTGCTGCTGGACGAACCGACTTCGGCACTGGACCCGATCTCCACCGGCCGCATCGAGCAACTGGTGGAGGAGCTGAAGCAGGATTTCACCATCATGATCGTGACCCACAACATGCAGCAGGCCGCGCGCGTCTCCGACTACACCGCCTTCATGTACCTGGGCGACCTGGTCGAACACGGCGCGACCGGGCAGATCTTCTCCAACCCCGGCAAGCAGCAGACCGAGGATTACATCACCGGGAGGTTCGGCTGATGAACGAGCAGCACAACCACATCGTCAAGAGTTACGACGACGAGCAGCGCGCCCTGCTGGACGGGCTGATCCACATGGGCCTGATGGCCGTGTCCCAGCTGGAGGCCGCGCTCGAAGTGATCGAGCGGCGCGACGCCAGCGCCGCCGAACGGGTGGTCGCCAACGACGAAGCCATCGACGCGCTGGAACAGCAGATCAACCACGACGTGATCCACCTGATCCGCCGTGGCCCGATGGCCACCGACCTGCGCATCATCCTCGCCGCCCTGCGCGTGGCCTCCGACATCGAGCGCATCGGCGACTACGCGGCCAACATCGCCAAGCGCTCGCTGGTGCTGAACCTCGCGCCGCCGCTGCCGCACATCCGCGGACTCGGCACGCTGGGCAAGCTGGCCGCGCAACAGCTGCGCGATGTGCTCGAAGCCTACCGCCTGCGCGACGGCGAGGCGGCCCTGCGCGTGCGCGCACGCGACGCCGAGCTGGACACCCTCTACACCGGCCTGTTCCGCGAACTGCTGACCTACATGATGGAGGACGCGCGCGCGATCACCCCGTGCACGCACCTGCTGTTCATGGCCAAGAACCTGGAACGGATCGGCGACCACGCCACCAACATCGCCGAGAACGTCTGGTTCCTGATCCACGGCGAGGAACTGCTGCCGCAGCGCGACAAGCGCGACGAAAGCAGCACGGCAACCGCCTGAGCCGACCGCCAACGGCATGCGGTCGGCGACTGGCCGCTGCGACCGGCAGGCGGTAGGATCGCCCCACCATCAGGCGCGTTCGCGCAAGGAGTCGACCATGTCGCAGTCCCGCAATCCCCTGGCGCTGGTGATCGGCGCCGCCGTCGCCACCGGCGCGCTCGCCGGCCCGCTGTTCTCGATGGACGCGATGGCCCACGGCTACCTGCAGGACCCGCCTAAGGCCGCCGCCAGCGAGGGCAAGTGCGGTGAAGGCAAGTGCGGCGCCGGGATGATGGGCGCCACCAAGCCCGCCAAGGCCACCGAAGGCAGCTGCGGCATGGCGCAGAAGGACACCGACAAGGACGGCCGCATCTCGCGCGCCGAATTCGCTGCCGCCCACGGCGGCAAGGACACGATGTTCCCCAAGATCGACACCGACGGCGACGGCTTCATCAGCCAGGCCGAAATGGATGCGCACCACGCCGCCATGAAGAAGGACGGCAAGGCCGCCGGCGAAGGCAAGTGCGGGGAAGGCAAATGCGGCGAGGGCAAGTGCGGCGGCAGCATGTGAGCCGTGGCTGAGGCCCTGCCCCCGCGCAGTGCCGGCCTGGGCCTGCGCCGCGCGCTGCTGGACGAATTGATCGGGGCGCCTGCGGGCGCCTTCGATTTTCTGGAATGCGCGCCGGACAACTGGATCGGGGTCGGCGGCGCGCTCGGCGAGCAGCTGGAAACGCTGTCGGCGCGGCATCCGCTGAGCTGCCACGGCCTGTCGCTGTCGCTGGGCGGGCCGGACCCGCTGGACCATGCGCTCCTGCGCCAGACCCGCGACTTCCTCGATCGCCACCGCGTCGCGCTCTACAGCGAGCATCTGAGCTACTGCGCTGCCGGCGGCCATCTCTACGACCTGCTGCCGCTGCCGTTCACCGACGAAGCGGTGATGCACGTCGCCGCGCGCATCCGCCAGGTGCAGGACGCATTGGGCCGGCGCATCGCGGTGGAGAACGTCAGCTACTACGCCGCGCCCTTCCGCCAGCTTGCGGAAACCGCCTTCATCCAGGCGGTACTGGCCGAAGCCGGCTGCGACCTGCTGCTGGACGTCAACAATGTCTACGTCAACGCGATCAACCACGGTTACGACGCGCGCGCCTTCATCGCGGCGATGCCGACGCAGCGCATCGCCAGCTACCACGTCGCCGGCCACTTCGACGAGGCCGATGACCTCAAGATCGACACCCACGGCACGGCGGTGAAGGACGACGTGTGGGCGCTGCTCGGCTTCGCCTACGCCACCCACGGCGTACGCCCGACCCTGCTGGAACGCGACTTCAACTTCCCGCCGCTGCCGGTGCTGCTGGACGAGGTGGAGCGCATCCGCGCGCTGCAGGCGGAAGCGCCGTGAGCGCACTGCACGACCAGCTGCACGCGCTGGCCGCGCACGTACGCGATGCGGCCACGCACGCCGGCCCGCCCGGCATCGAGGACCGGCGGCTGGCGGTCTATCGCGAGCTGGTCTTCAACAACCTCGACGGCCTGCTGGCCGGCACCTTCCCGGTGATCCGCAGGACCCTGGGCGATACCGGCTGGCAAGCACTGCTGCGGCGTTTCCTCGCCCACCATCGCAGCGAGACGCCACTGTTCACCCGGCTGGGACTGGAGCTCGTCGCCTTCCTCGAAGCGGACGATGACGACACGCGTCCGTGGTTGGCCGAGCTGGCGCATTACGAGTGGGCCGAGCTGGGCCTGCAGCTCAGCGACGCCACGCTGCCTGCGCACGATCCCGGTGGCGACCTGCTCGACGGCGTGCCGCTGCTGTCGCCACTGGCGTGGCCGCTGGCCTACCGCTGGCCGGTGCACCGGCTCGGCCCGGACTGCCAGCCCGCCGAACCGCCGCCCGCCCCCACGCTGGTGCTGCTGCGCCGCGACCGCGGAGGCCGCGTCCACTTCTCCCTGCTCTCCCCGCTGCTGTATCGCTTGCTGGGGCTGGTTGCCGCCAACGAAGGACGCAGCGGCCGGGCGCTGTTGCGCCAGCTGGCGGAGGAAGCCGGCCATCCCGATTTCGACGTGTTCCTCGGCGAAGCACTGCCGATGCTGGAACGGCTGCGCACCGAGGGCGTGCTGCCGGGTGCCGCGCCGCCCGCGCGCTGAAAGCGGCAGGGCCGGCGGGCCGCTCTGCTAGGCTTTGCCGATGACCGATACGCAAGACGCACCCGCCTTCGCGGCGATGGCCGAGCGCTTCCGCGGCTACCTGCCGGTGGTGGTGGACGTGGAGACCGGCGGCTTCGACTGGAACACGCACGCGCTGCTGGAGATCGCGGCGATCCCGATCGAACTGGACGCGGCCGGCAACTACGTGCCGGGCGAGGTCGCGCACGCGCATATCGCCCCGGCGCCGGGCACCGCCATCGACCCGAAGTCGCTGGAAGTCACCGGCATCAAGATCGGCCACCCGCTGCGCGGCGAACTGCCGGAGCGCGAAGGCCTGGACAAGGTGTTCGCGCCGGTGCGCGCGGCGGTGAAGAAGCACGGCTGCCAGCGCGCGATCCTGGTGGGCCACAACGCCCACTTCGATCTCAACTTCCTCAATGCCGCGGTCAACCGCGTGCAGCACAAGCGCAACCCGTTCCATCCGTTCAGCGTGTTCGACACGGTGACGATGGCCGGCCTGGCCTACGGCCAGACCGTGCTGGCGCGCGCGGCGATGGCCGCCGGGATCGGCTGGGATCCGAACGAAGCGCATTCGGCGATCTACGACACCGAGCAGACCGCCCGGCTGTTCTGCATCATCGCCAACGGCTGGTCGCGCCTGCCGCCGGCCTGATCAGGCCGAGGCCAGCTTCAGGCCGACGATGCCGGCGACGATCAGCGCCAGGCTGACCATGCGCCCGGCATTCGCCGGCTCGCCGAGCAGCACGATGCCGAGGATCGCGGTGCCGACTGCGCCCACGCCCACCCACACCGCGTAGGCGGTGCCCACCGGCAGCGTCTTCATCGCCACCCCCAGCAGGCCCAGGCTGATCGCCATCGACACCAGCGTGCCCAGCGTGGGCCACAGGCGGGTGAAGCCTTCGGTGTACTTCAGGCCGATCGCCCAGCCGATCTCGAACAGTCCGGCCAGGATGAGAATGCTCCAGTTCACGCGCGCCTCCACCATGGTGCTGGGGCCGTCCCCGGATGCGATGAGCGGCAGGGTCGTCCCTGCTTCCTGTTCTGGCGGGCAGTGTGGCACGCCCGCGACACCGCGGGTGACCCGCGCATGACCTCCGAGAGCCGCTAGGCGGCGGCCTTCGACCGCGCCCGCAGCGAACGCGCGATCCCGTACAGGCTCACCGCGCACCAGGCCAGCTGCAGCGCGAACACCGACACGTTGAAGCCGCCGAACAGCGACAGCAGCAGGCAGACCGCGCCCAGCAGGTTGAGCAGCTGATAGACCAGCCCGGTACCGGACAGCCGGCCCGCCTGCAGCAGCGCGAACGCCACCAGCACCATCGCGGTGCCCAGCAGCCCCACCCCGTCGTACCACGCCAGTTCCAGCGCCATGGCCGGGTCCTCCGCCTAGGATTGCCGCTGCCGCACGGCCTCGAACAGCGCCACGCCGCTGGCCACCGAGACGTTGAGGCTCTCGAAGCCGCCCGGCATCGGGATCTTCACCAGCGCATCGCAGTTGTCGCGGGTGAGCCGGCGCAGGCCTTCGCCCTCGCTGCCCATCACCAGCGCCACGTTGCCCTTGAGATCGATGGCGTACAGCGACGCGTCCGCTTCGCCGGCCAGCCCGTAGATCCACACGCCGGCCTTCTGCAGATCGCGCAGCGTGCGCGACAGGTTGGTCACGCTGAAGATCGGCAGGGTGTCGGCCGCGCCGGCCGAGGTCTTGCGCACGGTGGCATTGACCTGCACCGCCTTGTCCTTGGGAATCACCACCGCGGTCGCGCCCGCCGCCGCCGCGCTGCGCAGGCAGGCGCCGAGGTTGTGGGGGTCCTGCACGCCGTCCAGCACCAGCAACAGCGCCTTGCCTTCTGCGGCTTCGATCAATGCCGGCAGCTCGTGCTCATCCCAGGTCTTCGCCGCCGCATAGCGCGCCGCCGCGCCCTGGTGGCGCACGCCGCCAGCCACGCCATCCAGCGCCTGCTGGGCGACCCGCCGCACGTCGATGTCCTTGCGCCGCGCCTGCTGCTCGATCTCGATGATGCGCGGGTTCTTGCCGCCGGCTTCCAGCAGCACTTCGCGCACGTGTTCGGCGTCGTGCTCCAGCGCGGAAGCCACCGCGTTGATGCCGACGATCCATTGGGAGGGTTTGCTCATGCGGCTATTTTGCCTGCATGCGGGGAGGCTGACGCAACGCCTGCAGAGGTGACATCGTCTAGACGACGCAGGCGGGAATCAGGAAGAAGGCCTTGCCACCGGGCTCCACCAGCGTGTAATGGCCGGCCGGGCCCCTGCTGCAATCGATATTGTGTGCCGACACTGTCACCGAGGGCAGGAAGGCATTCGTTGCCGACTTCCAGACTCGCCCTTTCCCCTCTCGGATCAGCGCGAGCATGGCATACACGCCCCCGCCGATATTCCCGGCCACATCGCAACCCAGAGAGTTTTTTCCACTGGATACTGCGGCGATGAGCTCCTGAGCCTGGTGAAACCGCACCAGCCGCAACCGCTCTGCCTCCGTCGTCCAGCGTGAACGTGGTGGAGTTGCCATGTCCTCCACATCATTCCGATCCAGAACAACCATAAGTCCAGCGGAACCGGAAACCGAAACGCATTGAGCGGGACGTGACGTAAGCAGTGAGACAGCCTGACCGGAACCCGCAGATCCTCCGGAGACAGGCTGTGCCATCAGAAGCAGCGCTGCGAACATGGCGGCGGTCACGACGCGCTCCCAATCAAGTCAGTACTTCCGCTTCTGCCGCTTCGCCGGCTTGCCCCGCTCCGGCACCGGCGGCAGGCCGGCGTCGTCCTCGGCCAGGCGGAAGTCGATCTTGCGCTCTTCCACGCTGGCCTTCAGCACCACGATGCGGACGCGGTCGCCGAGCCGGAATGCGCGGCCGCGGCGCTCGCCGGTCAGGGTCTTGCGCACCGCGTCGAAGTGGTAGAAATCGCGCGGCAGCTGGGTGACGTGGACCAGCCCGTTGACCTTGGACTCGTCCAGCTCCACGAACAGGCCGAAGCTGGTCACACCGCTGATGGTGCCGTCGAACTCCTTGCCCACGTGGCTTTCCATCCACGCCGCACGATAGCGCTCGTCGACCTCGCGCTGGGCTTCGTCGGCGCGGCGCGAACGCTCGGAGCACTGCAGCGACAGCGCCGCCATGTCGTGCGGGGAATAGTCGTAGGCCTCCGGCTTGGCGCCGCGCAGCGCGTGCTTGAGCGCGCGGTGCACCAGCAGGTCGGGGTAGCGGCGGATCGGCGAGGTGAAGTGCGCGTAGGCCTCCAGCGCCAGGCCGAAGTGGCCGATGTTGTCCGGCGCGTACACGGCCAGCGACTGGCTGCGCAGGATCACCGACTCCAGTAGAGCGGCGTCGGGCCGCTCGCGGATCTTCTCCAGCAGGTTGCGGAAGTCCTTCGGCTTCACCTTGCTCCACGGCGGCAGGCGCAGTGCGAACTCCTTGAGGAACTCCTCCAGGTCCGCGTACTTCGATTCCGGCGGCTTGTCGTGGTCGCGGTAGGGGGCGGGGATGCGCGCCTCCAGCAGGTGCAGCGCGGCCTGCACGTTGGCCGCGATCATGCACTCCTCGATCAGCTTGTGGGCGTCGTTGCGCTGGAGCATGCCCGCCTGGGACACCGCGCCCTTGGCGTCCAGCAGGAAGCGGACTTCGCTGCTCTCGAACTCGATGGCGCCGCGCTTGGCGCGCGCCTTGTCCAGCACCTTGTAGAGCTGGTGCAGGCGCTGGATCTGCGGCAGCAGCGGGCCGATCTTGGCCAGCGCCGCGTCGTGGTCGTCCTCGGGAATGCCCTCGCCCACCGCGTTCCACACGTCGGTATAGGTCAGTCGCGCATGCGAATGCATCACCGCTTCGTAGAACTCGGACGAGGTCACGATGCCGTCGCGCCCCACCTGCATGTCGCAGCAGAAGCACAGCCGGTCGGTTTTCGGATTCAGCGAGCAGATGCCGTTGCTCAACGTCTCCGGCAGCATCGGCACCACGAAGCCGGGGAAATACACCGAAGTCGCGCGCAGCTGCGCCTCGTCGTCCAGCGGCGCGCCGGGGCGCACGTAATGCGAGACATCGGCAATCGCGACGATCAGGCGGAAGCCGTCCTTGTTCGGCTCGCACCACACGGCGTCGTCGAAGTCCTTGGCGTCCTCGCCGTCGATGGTGACCAGCGGCAGCTTGCGCAGGTCCACGCGCGTGCGGATCTCGTCGGCCTGCACCTCCAGCGGCACCGCCGTCGCCTGCGCCAGCACCTCCGGCGGAAATACGTGCGGAATGTCATGGCCGTGGATCGCCGCCTCCACCGCCTGCGAGGCAGTGAGCTTGTCGCCCAGCACCGCCAGCACCTTGCCGATCGGCGGACGGTGCGCGTCCTGCGGGGTGGTGATCTCGGCGACCACCAGCTGCCCCGCCTTCGCGCCGTTGCGCGCGTCCTGTGGGATCAACAGGTTGCGCTGGATGCGCTTGTCGTCGGGCACCACGTAGGCGATGCCGAGTTCCTCGACATAGCGGCCCAGCAATCGGCTCAGGCGACGCTCCAGCACTTCCACGATCGTCGCTTCGCCGCGTCCGCGCCGATCCATACCGGTGATGCTGACCAGCACGCGGTCGCCGTGGCTGACCTTGCGCATCTCGTAGGGCGGCAGGAACAGGTCGTCACCGCCCTTCTCCGGCCGCAGGAAGCCGAAACCGTCCGGGTTGGCGATCACGCTGCCGGCGATCAGCTCGGCCTGCGCCGCCGGCACGTAACCGCCGCGCCGGTTCTGCAGCAACTGGCCGGCGCGCAGCATCGCGCCCAGTCGCTTCTGCAGCGCCTCGAAGCGGTCCGGCGCGGTCAGCGCCAGCTTGTGCGCCAGCTCGGTGTCGTCCATCGGCCCGTCATTGGCCGCCAGCACCTGCAGGATCATTTCGCGGCTGGCGATGGGATGCTCGTAGCGCTGCGCCTCGCGGTGCGCATGCGGGTCGGCGGCCGGCGCCGAAGCCGGCCGCGGCGGGCGCGGGCCTGCCCCGCTCGACGGTGGTTCGGGCAGCCATCCCGGCCGCTTGCCGGCACTTTTGCCGGCCCCCTTGGTCGGCGATCCACTGGACGTGCCGGCGACCTTTGCGGTGCCGGCCCCCTTGCCGCGGCCGGGGCCGCGCTTGCTGGGAGGTTTGCTCATCCCGCGATGTTACAGGCCCGGCGTGAACCGCATGCGCAGCCACAAATAACTGTTGACAGTCCCGGCGCATCTCTGGAGAATGCGCGGCTCACCACCGGCCCAGGTGGCGGAATTGGTAGACGCACTAGTTTCAGGTACTAGCGGGTAAAACCGTGGAGGTTCGAGTCCTCTCCTGGGCACCAATAGCAAGTTTCGAGAGTTTCCACGTTTTCTCGAAAATCCCCGAAACCCGCCTAGATGGCGGGTTTCGTCGTTTCAGGGCTTCCCATGTCCACCATTGCATCCCAAGCCACGTAGGGATACGTTTAGGGATACACGGCCAACCCGAATTTACAGGGACCCGAACCTGGCCGCGCGGAGGATCCATGCCCCGCCGAGCTACACCGCTCACCGCCGTGCACATCCGCAACGCCAAGCCTGGCGACTACCCGCTGTACGACGGCCAAGGCCTGTATCTGGTGCGGACCGCGGCAGGCTCACTGCGCTGGCGCCTCAAGTACACCCGCCCCGATGGTCGCGAAAACCGGATGGCACTGGGAGCCCTACCAGAGGTATCGCTGGCCGCCGCCCGCAAAGCCCGCGATGCCGCGCGCGAGCTCCTGCGCCAAGGCATTGACCCGGTTGCACACGCCCGCGAACGCAAGCTCGAAGCCCGCAGAATCAGCGAGGCGAATTTTCCGGCCGCTGCCGCCGCTTGGCTGGCCAAGAAACGCTCCAACTGGGCACCGGAGACCTACCGCAAGGCCAAGTACATCGTTGAGGCCTACCTGACCCCCGCCCTGCGCAAGACATCAGTCGCAACGCTTGGCTCACGCGAGGCCAACGCTGCGATCGACGCCGTCATTGCCAAGGCTCCGGCCCTGGGCCGCAAGGCGCGTCAGCACTTGGCCGGCATCGTGGAGGATGCCATCCACGACGGCCTGCGCAACGACGGACAACGGATCCTGTTCCGACCTCAAGCGCGAACGCGCGAAGCCAAGGGCCACATCCCCGCGGCAACATCACTCAAAGAAGTCCGCGCGGTCGTCCAGGCGATACGCACCTATCCCAACCCCGTCGTTCGCGCTGCGCTGGAACTGTCCATGTACACCGCTATGCGGCCGGGTGTCGTCGCCTCGGTGCCCTGGGAGGAGCTCGACCTCGAGTCCGGCGAGTGGCTGGTCCCGGCAGAACGGATGAAGACGCGGCATGCCCACATTGTCCCTCTGCCCCGGCAGGCAGTGGCGCTACTGCGGGCACTCGAGCCGCTGTCGGGGCGACAGACCTTTGTATTTCCGGCACAGGCCCGCCAGAAAACGCCCCACCTCAACCGGGACACCCTGAGTGCGGCGCTTCGGGCCCAAGGATTGCGGGGCACCCACGCGACGCATGGATTCCGCGGCATGCTCCGCACCGTGGCGCGGGAACGCTTGGGCATCGATCCGGACGTGCTCGAAGCCCAGCTTGCCCACGCCAAGAAGGGTGAGGTTGCACAGGCCTACGACCGGACGCGCTTCGACGAGGAGCGGCGCGACGCTATGCAGCGGTGGGCTGACTTCTTGGACGCGCAGGAATGAGAACTGAACTGCAGATGCTGATGCGCGCCAGAATGGGCAAGCCCCAAAACGGCCCGAACTATCTGGACGCCGCCAGTCAAGCCCTACTTCGCAGTATCGAGGCAGCCAGTCATCTGGAGGACTGGGTTAAACACGAGTTCTACTACCACCCGCAACTTCTCCTTAATCCGGACCTTGTTGCAGCGGTGAAAAATCCCCGGGTCCCGATGCGCACCTGGAACACGCTAAAGCGCGAGGAACAACGACGAAAAGCTCGCTTGTATGGGGACCCCATAGATTATTCCTGCTGGCTCTTTGCAGCAGACTGGTATCTTCGTAAGCTTCCCCGTCAAGCAGACATTTCAAAAGTAGAACCTTCGGCGGCTTGAC